>CAKSGI010000202.1 GCA_934454005.1 uncultured Eubacteriales bacterium
TAACTCTTAAACCACCGTCATTATAGCAAATCATACTTTGTGTAAGATTTGATATTGTTTCACCATGCTTGTATAAACTCAGCTCGTGAATATCACTTATTGACATTTGTGACATAAATAAATGATCAAAGTCTTCCCTTTTAATCTTACTTTTCTTTAATTCCTTTGAGGATTCTAAAACCATCAAAACTCTATAACCTAACGCTGCCCCTTCAGAAACAATATCATCAAAATCATTTCGTGCATTATAAAAATTATCCTTTTCAGTAGTAATTGCTACATTTCTTATATCGTTTGTCGGTTTCGATTCAACTCCCGCATCATCCAGTTTATTAGCAATGCTATTAATAAGATTATCAAATATACTTCGCTCTGCAGAATCCTCTTTAACTATACTTTTATTATCTTTCCACTTTTCATACGTTGAATGACTACTTTTTGCCATTTTTGCAAAGAATAACTCCATACCTATGCAAATTATCAATTCATTAGAATCATTAAAAGCATCTATATTATTCTTCGTTTTATTTATATGTTCACATATTTCTCCTAAATCTGTAAGAACAGATACGCCATTTTCTTTAAAATATTTAAAATATTCTTCAAACTCACGATAAATAATTTCTCTTGGATTTACATACATCGTAATCTCGTGTCCATTCTTTTCTTTTAAGCACCATACAATATACCAAATCAGAGAAAATCTTAATTCTAGGTTTGGGACAACAGTCAGTATATTCTGTGCTAATCGTTTAGATAGTGATACTTCAAAATATGGCCTTAAATTATTAGGTGTACCTAAAATCATTTTATATTCCCCATTTGGAGTAGTATGATTCAAGACGCACTCTACCAATTTTCTATCAAATACTGGTCGTTCCCGATCCCTATAAAAAACTTCAGGTTCTTTAGAGGATTGTCCAAATTTTGCTTCGACACGATTTTGAATTAATGCCATATCATCAGAACTAGGATTATTAGGATCTACAAATATACTTCTTGTAAAATCTACTGCAACTATCTCCATCCCATGCTTATTTTTGATCTTCTTTCTGATTACTATTTCCCCAGGTTCCATATTATCTGTATGGGCAACAAAATCTTCTCTATCGTAATACTCTCTAGGCAACTCAAGTGTTGCTTTTATTCCTTCTACAGTTTTGTTCTTAAGGGCCATTCTGCAATTAAACTGGTCTTTTGTTTTAGGTGTTAATCCCTTTAATCCGGCAGATATATCTTGGTCAGCAAAAATACAAGAAATTCCAAATTTTCTTCCCTCTGACACGATATTTTCTAAGACTTTTTTATAATATGAATCATTTTCTAGGACTTGTGCCATTCTATGTAGCTCATCTACAATCAAAATAATTCTAGGAATTTTTTTCACACCTTCAATTCGATTGTGTTGGCGAAGACTTGCGACTTTCATATTGGTAAAGATGTTCTGTCTTTCTTTAATTATTTCACTTAATTTATCCAATAATCCATACATGAAATCAGTTGAATCATCCAAACCAATCAGTTTTACATGAGGCAATTTTTTTCTGCTGTAAATATCAAATTCCACTAAGTTATAATCGACTAGCCAAAGTTCAACATCATCTGGACTATAATTTATTGTTATTCCTGCAATAATAGAATGTAGTAATGAAGATTTCCCACTACCAGCAATTCCTGAAATAAGCATAAATGATGACAAATCACCTCCAAATTCAATCTCTTCTAATTCATTCCTTTCATTTACAGCAAAAGGTATAGATAGTGCTTTTGATGCATCACAAACAACGCCTTTATCAACACGTGTAATACATTTTGCAATCCGATTCTCAATAATAATCTTTTCATTATACCAGTTCACCATATCCGTTATGGCCTTAACATTAATATTGGCTATGGTTGCCGGTTTAAGTTCCAAATTCAATCCATCAGAAAGTAAAGTTGTATTGTTGCTTTCTACATTAATAGTTATGCCATATGTGCAAGTATAATCAATTAAGCTTTGGGCGTCTTGATTATTGATTTCGTCCTCATTAACACCTAAAATTATGCTAATACCACATTTTTGAGCATTTCTAAGAATTGATTCCAAACATGCTACAGCCTTCCTATCAAAATTATTTGAAAAGTCATAGATAACAATGATATTATGCTTTATCTTATCCCTGTTAGAGTTATTATAATCATATATATTACCATCATAGTTAGCAGTTTTAATTGATATTTCTTCAACTACTTTATCTAACGCATGTATTTTGGCACTGATATCTTCAATCGAGGAAGCTGGTAGTTCAATTAATGAGCAGCCTTCCGATTTGCATAAAGCTGAAAGAGCCCCCAGATTACTGCCTTTATCTTTAGGATCAAAAAATGATACAGAAACTTCATTCTTTGGAAAACTAGCCATATATCTAAAAGCAATTCCCTGTATTATATTTATTGCAGTTTTCTTTGTTTTCTCACCGTAAGCAACCTGCATTAAAAAAGCTTTATTCGTATTGATTGCCGCAGGGTACTTAATCAGTGGCTTATTCATGTTAATAGAATTGTTAAATCGAGATCTATACTTTTCTAATAAATCTTCTGGAAGCCCTAATGATTCAACAAAATCACCAACATATAAAGCCTCACCTTTATAACTAGCTTTATTAAACTGATTTACTCTTATATTTTCAATTCCTATAGTTTTATATGTCGCTCCTATTGCATTATATAATTCCGTTCCATGTTCAGATGTCAACTTTTTATAATAAGTTGTATCAATTTTTTCTAGTTCCCTTCTCTTCCCCTCAACTAAATTATTAATTTCTTTATTTTTCTCGCTTTTTATTATCTTTAGTTTTTTCTTATAATCATTTGTAATACTTTTCGAAATTGTATCTACTTTGTTTTTTATTCTATTCTCTACTTTTCGATAATAACGTTTACCTGTTTCTATTTCCGTCAAATAATCAGACATCATTTCTTTATACGAATAATATCCTCCTATTTGAATTAATGTTTTTATTTTAGCCCATAACGTCTCATCTAAAAGCATACGGCTAAGGTTCTCAAGTTTGTTTAAATCCGGTTCTCTATCAATTATCTGATTGCTAATTTCACCTTTGTCTCTTTTGGATTTAGGCAGTAATGTAAGATAATCATTTAGGACTTTAGTTTTTTTACTAATTGTTGATACTTTACTTTTTAAATATTCTTCATTTTTTTTCTTCTCATTCTGGTACTCAATCGTTGCAGTTTGTTCCTTGCTATCGAACGTTTTTATCAAATTTCGTTCTCTGTTATTATATTTATTTTCAGTTTCAACTTTCGTCTTTTTCCATTCTAGAACACATTTGTTAATCACACCGATTTTGTTATTAACTAATAATGATTCTTTTATTAACATTTCGATCCTCCTACTATTACAGAAATATTAATCTAATACCCAAAGTTTTTCACTTTTTCACAAATGTGATTTGCTTCCATCCAAATGTCATCAACCCTATGTCTATATTCATTATTGTTTCGATTTATGATTTCACTTATTTCAACCATATCTGTTAAACATTCTTTCTTTAACTCATTGGCTGCATTGTCCTTCCATCCATAACTCATTCTATCAATAATGTCTAATAGTTTATTATTTGTTTTGCTTTCCATATTACACCTACTTGCTTATTTATAACTGAAATCAATATATATATATATATTTATGAATGTCAACTAGAAAGTGAGCCACGTGCTCGTTTGATTTTGAGCCACTT
>CAKSGI010000203.1 GCA_934454005.1 uncultured Eubacteriales bacterium
GCGCGGTGGTCGTGGAGTTATGGGCATGACTAGACGCGATGAAGATGTCGCAACAGAAATGTTTGTAATTAATACTCATGATTATGTATTATTTTTTACTAATCTTGGGAGAGTTTATAGGCTTAAATGTTATGAAATTCCAGAAGGTTCAAGGACATCTAAAGGGATAAATATAGCTAACCTACTCCCTATTTCTGCAGAAGAAAAAGTAACTTCTATGATTAGAGTTCCAGAATTTAAAGATGATAAATATCTTGTTATGATAACAAGAAAAGGTATTATAAAAAGGACTCTTTTAGACGCTTATAATACGGCAAGAAAAGGTGGAATTATAGCTATAGATTTAGTTGATGGTGATGAACTTGCCTGGGTTAGAATGACTGACGGTCAAAATGAGCTTTTAGTAGGAACAAAAAAAGGTATAGCTATTAGATTTAAAGAAACAGATGTAAGGCCTGTATCTAGGACTGCAAAAGGTGTAAAAGCTATTAATTTAAAAGAAAATGATGTTGTTATAGGAATGTCTATAATAAGAGAAAATGCTTTAATACTCACTGTTTCGGAAACAGGATATGGTAGATTATCTCCTGCAAGCGATTATAGGCTTCAATCGAGGGCTGGCAAAGGTGTTACAAATTATCATGTTGAAAAATATGGTGATGTGGCGGCTATTAAGGCTGTAGACCTTGACGATGATATTATAATTATTTCGTCAAATGGAGTAATAATAAGAATACAAGCAAACTCTATTAGAGAATGTGCAAGACCTTCTAAAGGTGTTAGAGTTATGAAAATAACTGATGATAACAAAGTTGTTACATTAGCAAGAGTACCACATGAAGAAGATGAATCAGAAGAAATTGAAAAAGCTGAGGAATCTATAGAGGAAAATGATTCTAGTATCTAGGTTATAGATACTAGTAACTCTTAATTTTGAACTTCTAAAGTAAGTCAGAAAGTTAAATATAAAAAATATGTTATATTTTATCTATTATCCAGAATCTGAGGCCATAAAATGAAAAATAGATCTATAAATATAAAAACTTTAACTATGGTAGCAGTATCATCAGCTATTTCTTCTGTTTTGATGTTTGTTAGTATATCAATTCCATTTTTTCCGTCGTTTTTAAAAATAGATGTTTCAGAAGTTCCAGCTTTAATTACATCATTTTCTTTAGGGCCTTTATTTGGCGTAACAGTCGTATTTATAAAAAATTTAATTAATTTGATGTTTACAACTTCTGGTGGAATAGGAGAATTTGCAAATTTTATTGTAGGTTCTATATTTGTATTTGTAGCTGGTTTAATTTATAGCAAATTTAAAACACAAAAAGGCGCGGTTTTAAGTATGATATTTGCTACAATATGTATGTCTGTATTTGGTTCACTTACAAATTATTATATATTACTCCCGATGTATGCCTTAATAACTCCTATGGATTCTATTGTAAATATGTTTAAGGCTATAAATCCTCAAATTGACTCTGTTTTAAAAATAGTATTTTTTGCAATAGTTCCATTTAATTTGATAAAAGGTGGTTTAGTATCAGTAATAACATTTTTAATTTATAAAAGGTTATCTTATTTTATAAAAAATTTAATCCGATAGAAAAATTATTCTATCGGATTATTTGTTTTATATTCGGATATAAGCTTCATAAACTCAGCTCTGCTGCTAACATTTAATTTTGAATATATATTTTTTATATGAGTTTTTACTGTATTTTCGCTAATACATAAATTTTTTGCAATATTTTTGTATGTGTCGGTGTTTGTGGATAAAATCAAAGCTATTTGAGATTCCCTGTTTGTAAGATTGTATTTTAAAAATAGCTTTTCAATTGATTTTGAGCTATCTGAAACTGGTACTTCATTTGTATTTTTTAAAAAGAATACGTTATACTTAAACAGATGTGATAAATTCTTATTAAGCAGAGGAAACAGAATAAGAATTAATAATACAACTATAATAGAAATTGAAATTAACGTTTCTTCAGGATCAGAGGAATTATTAATAGGACCTCCTAGTATTTCTCCGATAAATATTCCAAGTATGTTTGCGGACATACCAATGCCAAAAAATGATGCAGGTTTTTTAGAGAAGCTTAATAATTCACTAATAGAAGATCGGCAAAATACATCTAAAACGGCGCTAGATAAGTTTATAAATGTATTTACAAATAAATAACCTAAAAGGGAGTCTTCAAATACTATAAAGAATATAAATGAGACACCTATCATACCTATAGCCCAATAAAATGTATAATAATGATTTAAATTTTTTGCGGTTATTTTAATTATAAATAGTCCTATAACATAGATTAAAAATCCATAGAAGCTATCTAAAAAATAAAATTTTGAAAATACAGGTCCTATAGTCTGATAAGTAAGACCAACGCTCATATTTGCAATAATTATAAAAATGTATAAAAATATAATTGACTTTTTAGAAAGTATCTTGACTTCAGGTTTAGATGTATTATCAATATTTGTAGTATTTTCAATATCTATTTTAAATGCGGATAGGATTGATATTACTAGATATATTAAACTAATAGCAAAAGCAAAGTATATATGCAAAGTTTCTATAGATATGGCAATTGGAATTTGAGCAAGGTTAGCTATTATAAGAATATCTATAGTCATTTTAAATCTGTCTTTTCTATGACAATAATTTTTAAATAGATATCCAAAGCTAGTTACAGCTATTCCAGAAAGTAAAGACATGATTAGAATAGATATTTTTATGAATAAATTTGAGAATATACCAAAGCTGGCAATAAAACAGATAGTGGTTACACATAAAATGGAATACCTTGCTGTTTTATGATTTTTTATTAAAAAACCAGATAATATTAAACTGGCGATATAAACACATATATTCAAAAATATTGAGTTATCTTTTTCTAAAAAGATAGCCTGTTTAATAGTATTTGTGACGTTTTCGTTATATACTATTGCAAAAAACCAAGCTAAAAAAAATGAGTAATAGATTTTTATTAAATTTTTATTATCTAGTTTGAATAGAACTTTTTTTGTTAATATATTATTAATTGTAAGCACCTCTATTCCATAAAAATATAAATAATGCATAATATAAATATATCATAAATTAAAAAAGTTAACAATGACAAAAAATAATTAATTCTTATTTAGAATAGAGTATTCGCAAATTGACTTTTTAAAATCTATATAGTAGAATCTAAGTACTAATTTTACAATTTGGAGGTATTGATAATGAAAATAGCACCTTCTATGCTTGCCTGTGATTTTTCGAATATTAAGGGTGAAATTAACAGTATAACGCAAGGTGGAGCAGATCTTATACATTTAGATATTATGGATGGAGACTTTGTTCCGAATATTTCGTTTGGCCCGGATATAGTGAAATCAATGAGAAAGTATACGGATTTACCTTTTGATGTACATTTGATGATACAAAATCCACACAGATTTATTAATCAGTTTGCGAAAGCCGGTGCAGATATAATAACATTTCATGTTGAAGCTGAAAGAAATATATCAGATACTATAAAAAAGATAAAAAGTTTTGGAATAAAACCAGGTTTAGTTATTAAACCTAATACAAGGGCTGAGGCAGTATTTCCATACTTAGATGATATATACATGGTTTTAGTAATGACGGTTGAACCTGGATTTGGTGGTCAATCATTTATGCATGATATGATGGGAAAGGTTCCACTAATAAAAAATCAGGCAAAAA
>CAKSGI010000204.1 GCA_934454005.1 uncultured Eubacteriales bacterium
CCAATCTTTAACCGAATACTGCTTAATGACGATCTCATATGTACCGTTGATACATACTCACTCAAATCATTTTCGTTAAAACAGATAAAATCACCAACCTGTTTTCCTTCAACATCCACAATCTTTAAAAACTGTCCCTTCTTAACTCTGACTCCACGTCCTTCGTAAGGTGGGATAAAAACCTTTTCCTTTACAATATAATTTGCCATACATAACCCTTCTTTCTTTATTTTTTGAAAAATAAAAAGAGTCCACTCGCTTTTCTGCGATTATGACTCCTTTGTCAACAATACTGATTCATATACTCTAAATATTTTTCCGTCACTTTTTCTAATTGAGCTCGTGTTACATATTCATCCACATTGTGCATCTTTTTCATTCTGCCCGGTCCGCAGATTACGAACTCACCATCATTTTCTCTTAACAACTCGGCCAGATCCGTATAATAAGGAATCCCCTTCGGATATTCTGCCACATCATAAAGCGACAGCCACTTTTTAACAAGGGGTACATCCGTCTGTTCTTCCAGTACCATTTTTTCATTTTTTATTTCATAGGCCATCCTCACCTGGTACTGTGCCTCAAATGACTCCTGAATCTGTTTCAGACATGTTTTAATCTGATTGTGATTCGATGAAGCAACGGTTCTTACATCAAGCACTGCCTGTGCTGATCCGGGAATGATATTGCTTTTAAATCCTCCCTGAAAAATCGTTGTACTGATAGATGCCTTCCCCAGCAGTTTTGATTCTTCCAAACATGGGAGGGAATTTTTAATCCATTCAATGGCTTTCCAAAGATACTCGTTACCATTTTTTGCTTCCTCCGGCATCGCTCCATGCGCCTGCCGCCCTGCAATCTTAAGCAAAATCCATAACACACCTTTTTCTGCTATCACGACCTTTCCATCTGTAGGTTCACTGAGAAGTATTTCTTTCACATCATCCATCCAGCTGCATTTTGCAACCCTTTTCGCTCCCATACATCCGCTCTCTTCATCAGCAGTAAATACAAAGCGCAGTGTCTTTTTGGGTGTCTTTTTCATCTTAAGTACTGTATCAAGTACTGTCAGCATAATTGCAACACCACTCTTCATATCAGATGAACCAAGACCATATATACGGTCACCATCTTCTGTTGCATGAACCGGCTTATATTTCCACGCTGTTTCATCACCACATGGCACCGTATCAATGTGTCCTAAGAACATTACGCTCTCACTACTTTCACCCGGTATGGATACGACCAAAGAAGCACGTCCTTCACCATGATCAAAGATTTCATATTGACTTTCGTTTAATGCCATCCTTTTAATGATATATCGGACTATCATATCTTCTTTTCCCGGTGGATTCTGTGTGTCAATCTCCAGCAATTCTCTCAGAAAAATTTCTGGCTTTTTTCCTGTCACTTTACCACCTGATTTCTTTGTTTTGTTTTTACAATGCGAATTATAGCAAACAAAAACCAGCGGTACAATATACCGCCGGTACACTTCTGCTATTGAGAATCTGTCTCATCTGTACAATCTTTATATGTCATTTACAATTTTAGACTTTATTGCAAATTCTACTTCAAGCCTCTCCTCCATATTGTCAAGCGATACCCCCATGACTTCCTGTATCTTATGATAACGGTTTTTCATCGTATTATAATGGATATATAATTGCTCCGACGCCTCCCGCAAATTCCAGTTGCACTCAACAAGCATATTCAACGTATCAAACAGTTCGCCATGATTTTCAAGATCAAATTGTTCTACTCTACCCAATTTATCCTGAAAGAAATTTTTTACTGCAGGGTTTCCCTTTAACTGATCCAATAAACGGTAAAAACCAAGTTGGTTGTAAAAATAAGAAGTATTTTCCCAGCCAAGTCTGCGCCCCATAACAAGAGCAGTTTTTGCCTCACGAAAACTCCGGTATGCCATTCCTATCTCATCGGCAAGGCCACCAATTGCAAAAGACAGTGTAAATCCATCCTTTGTATGAATTCTTTCATTGATTTCCCCTAATTGTTTCTGTATTTCTTTATGACTTTTCCCCTCATCCCACAATAAAAATACAACTCGGTCAGTAAATGTTGTATAAATCGTTTTCTTAAACGACATTCTTACTTCTGCTGCCACATTCCGCAAAATCTGTCTGGAAAGTTCATTCACAGCTATCCGGTTCGTTCCTGTCCCTTCTTTTTTTTCAAAATTCTTCTTGAAATGGTCGACATCTGCTATCATGGCACGGACATGTCCCTCAAAACTCCAGCCAAAAAGTTTTCCTCTCTCCCTAAGTTCGTCCTGATTATTAATATTATTATAGATAATATCCAGGACAAGGTTATCTCTGTACTTTCTCTCAATCTCATCATTCGAAATTTCGCGCTGTATTTCCAATTTAATAATTGTTGACGCATGTTCTATCGCAATCAGATCATATTCATTTGCCTTATATTTTGTCTCATTAACAACAAGATAACCATATGTCTTCCTTGTGACAGTTATCGGAAAACACGGATATTTACTCATATAATTTTCCATATTGATTTCCATCTCATCATTCGAACAAAAAACTCTTTGTTTGATATTATCAACAAAAGCAACTTCTTGCCCAATGAGATCACTGAGATATTCCAAAACCTTTCCTATTCCTTCCTGCCTAATTGCAATATTCGTAAAAATGCAGTGTATTTTTTCCGACTTTTTTATGATTTCCAACTGTCTGGAGTTTGCTTTTGTCAAAACCGGAGTAATAACATCAACAAATGAAAATGAAAATGGCATATACACAATGGGAAATGAAAGTTCATCCGCCTTTATGTGTACCTCATCCGGCATATCATCAATAAAACGGCCTAATTTAATGAATAGCGCTGCTGCACCATTCTTTGCTATCTTCTCAATCAATTCAAGCAGATACTCCGTATTATCTTTAAAAATATAGCCGGATGTCAAAAGGATTTCTCCTCCCTGAAGCCAGTTATAAATATCCGGTGCATCGATTACGCTGACCGATGATACTTCTCTGTTTAACCCTCGATTTCCACATATTACTCGAAATTTTTCAAATCCCTCTGTATGAAGGATCTGGTTTACTGTTAATTTCATACAAAGTCACTTCGCTTTCTCTAAAATCTCCACCCTTGGAAGATTCCATTTAAAATGGGATGCCAATATACGCACAACTATAATGCACACCATAGAGAAAAAAACTGCCCATAGTTCCGACAAAATTTTATCGAGCCACAAATACATGAGCGCACCGAAAATAGAAGCCGTTGCATAGATATGTTTGCGGAAAATATAAGGAACATTGCCTGCAAATATATCACGCAATAATCCGCCGCCTACACCGGTAATTACTCCTACAAACAAAAGTAACGCAAAATTGTCATTCCCAATCCGTTCCTGTACAAAACGGATTCCCAAAATTGTAAATGCTGCCAGGCCCATTGCATCAGATATAAACAACACCGCATTCGCCCACGAAACATTTGTCAGAATGTCATGCCGTGTCAAAAACATTGCCAAAAAAAACACAACAATAGAAACAACAATTGCTACTTTAGCCTGCATCGGATTCTGAAAAGCAATCGGAGGAATTTCTCCCGTTACAATATCGCGGATTACCCCGCCACCAATTGCCGTTACCATGCCAAGTACAATTACTCCAAGCAGATCCATTTGCTTTTTCATTGCCTCAATT
>CAKSGI010000205.1 GCA_934454005.1 uncultured Eubacteriales bacterium
CGACGCACCGATTAACACCGCATTTAATTTTAAGTATATCAAGCGTGATAAAATTATCTTCCATGCAAAAAATGACTATCCCATGGAAGAAATTGAGAAACTGGCAGATAGCATTTTGAATTTCGGTTTGATACATAACCTGGAAGTATTTTATGATCTCGAAAATGATCAGTACATCCTTGATTCCGGAGAACGACGGACAAGAGCGATTGACTATCTGGTGGAAAAATACAAAGATTATCCGGACAAAGATAATGAATCGTATCAGAAGTATCTACACTTTGTAGCTCCTTTTGAAAATGGATATCCGTGCAATGTAAAAACGAAATATGCTGATACAGATTTATCCGAATCCGCCTCTGATCTGTTGGAACAGATCGATGCCGAAATCAGACTGATTATTGCGAATGAAGAAACCCGAAGCAAAGATACATTACGAACAAAGCAGCATGTAGACCGTTTGAATGAACTGTATACCAAGCGGAACCAGACCTTGAAAAAAGGCGAAAAGATCAATGTGAATAATGAGATTGCGAAACAGCTTAATATCAGCGATAAGCAGGTAAAAAACTATAAGGATATTGATAAGCTGATCCCGGAACTCCGGAAAAAGTTTGAGGAAAACGAAGTCTCCCTTAAAGATGGAGCCAATTATGCAAAGCTGACAGAGGAAGAGCAGCGTCAGATTCTTACGCTGATTGAAAACGGAGAAAACCGGCAGGAAATCAACCGACTTATGGATCAGATGAAAGCTATGCGCAGTGATATCTCAACAAAGGAAAATCAGATATCTGAGTTGGAAAACACGATTGAAAACCAAAATGCAATCATTAAGTCGATCAATGACGCTCAGAAAGATCTGAAACAGCAGCTTGCTGCGGAACAGGAAAAGGGTGATCCCAATAATGAAAAAATCCGTGAGCTGGAGTCATCATTAGATGATATGAAAAATCAGATCAGCGCACAGAAAAAATCTTTAAAAGATACCGTAAAAGAAAAAAATAATATGATTGCGGATCTGCAAAAGAAACTGGATGCACAGGCAAAAATGCAGAGTACCGAAACGAATAATAATTCAAAACTGATTCGTACTCAGTACGATCTCGAAAAAGGAATTGAAACTTTAATCACACTTTTTGCCGATCTTGAAAAAAAACTGGATGAATATAAGGCGGTTTCCGAAGATTCGGAAGATTTTAGGAAAAAAATCCAGTCGGTAATTAAGGAAAATGGGAAAAAATTCTCGTAAAAAAAAAATAGGTATTGAATAAAAAGGAAAAATATGTAAAATAGTTAGGGAATAGTCCTAACTAAAAACAGGACAAGATAGTTATTTTGTCCGCTTTTTAAAAAGAAGTATACACGAAAGTGTATGCTTTTTATTTTAGATAAGAGTGACTAGACAGACATAACGCAATCGAGCGAAAAATAACCATTTTTTCATTTGTCATTTTTCGCTCGATTGCAATTTTACTAATAGAACAAGTCTTATGATAAAAATTTTTTTATATCACTTGTAAATTTACTAAAATCTTCATATTTCATGATAATATTACATAATTCTTTTATAAATGAATCCTCAGATATATTACGTTTACTGAGATTTCTGCGTAATTCATTATAAAGTGTTTTTCCATCGTTATCTTTTTTAACACTATTTTTAAAATAGTCAGCAAGAATATAATCTAAAGATTCTATGTTAAAGAAATAATCATTTATTTCTTTTTTCAAACTAGGATTGTAATTTGTAGTTATTATTTTATACAAATATTTTTCGATACTTGCAATAGGTAAAAATAATTTTGAAATTTTATTATATTTACTAGGTACCTCATTCTTTATATCACCATCAAGCACACTAAATATTTTAGAACCTATTCCAAATGTATTTGATAAATAAACCTCAGTTTGAAATTTTAAAACATTTCTCCATCCACCTACAGGAAGGATATTTATTAACCTACTTGTATTAAGTCTTTCTTTTTTTAGAACTGCATCAACAACATATTTTGCCAGTAAGTCTTCAACTAATATTATAGCGTCAAAACCGTCATGGATATAAACATCTCGAATAGCGTAACTAGGATAACAAGGATTTATTACCTGAAAACTGTAATCTGTATTTTCTGATAGTTCCAACATAAATAAATTATTGGGATCTATTTTTCTTATTACCTCTGGAGAATGTGATGTTAATAACACAGTTAAATTATCATGTTCCTCTATTATTTCATATAATAAATCAATTAGTCTTGAAACGGCAACCGGGTGAAGCGCTAATTCAATTTCATCAACAAGCATTAGCACTGGTTCATTTGCTGGTAAAGAACGTCGAATTAAAGCATTATAAATAAAATGTAGAAGTGAAATTAGCAAGCATTCTCCAGAACTCATTCTGTACTGACTGATTAAGTTTCCATTTACATCTTGAAAATAAGGTGTATTTTGTAGCTTTAAATTTTCTGCTATATGTTTATTTCGTATTCTTTTTAAATTCGAATAGTAAGATTTATTCCCATGTAAAATAAAACTTAAATTCTCTTTTATATAAGTATCGGCATCAACGATATCAGATACCTGTAATTTGTTTTCTTTTAAAAGTGAATCGACAAAAAGAGAATCCTTGAATCTTGTTCCATAAAAAAGGCTTCCTTCATACATACCATTAAAACGAATACGATTGTGAACATTAGCATCAGAATGCCATTTTGCATAAAAAGGAGAATATGTCCAAGTAGTAGTATGATTATTATAAGAAAATTTTACATAAGAGTCTTCATTATAATCAGCAGTATCCAAAATATTTAAACTGGAGGCATAAATACTTTGGGCTAAACAAGACATAATTGTACTTTTTCCAGTTCCATTTCTACCTGCAAGACAATATATACCTTTACAAATAGGAAGTGTAAGTTTTCCATTTGAAATATTACGTATATGTGAAAGTTCAAGTGTTAATTCATTCATTTTTTCAATCCTCCTAGGAAAAATATATGTATATTATACCGTATAGAAATTAGATAGACAATTAGCGTGTGTTTAAAATTATGAAAAATGTGTCAATGTAAATCGGACTGAATGATCTGGTTTTGATCATGAGTGAGAATTTAAGAATTGACACATATCGGAAAACATGCTGTTTTTTTGAGGATCTGCGTGCAGATTCCTCTTGCCTTGCGGCGAGCAAATGGTTTAGGGGTTTTGGCGTCGCCTCGCACCTTTTTCTAAAGGGGCGAAAGAGACAGGGACGGCTGAGAATAGAAAATTTTTATTAATAACAAATTTCAATTAAAATAATGGAAATTGCTAGGAATATGGAGATTTTTCGGTTCCTGGTCTTGGAACAAGATTTTATATATATAGATATAATATTAATATAAGGTATAATATATACCCTCTGCTGTCTGACTGTCTTTTCCTTTAAAATCAAGGATTTCCAGACTTATCCACAAGTACAGAAATTGAATAAAATTAGTCGTTTTTATCTATAAAATTTGAATACTTTTTTTATCTTATGCATGAAAATTGAATGCTCTAAAATAAAGTACCATGAAAATTGAATGAAATATTTTAGCAAAAAAATAACCGGATGCTCCGGAACACTTTTTTTCCGGAAAAATCCGATTTTCATCCTCTCTTTTATTGTTTGCTCCATATTTTCGGCAGTTTTAACTACGCCAACTAAGCCATTTACAT
>CAKSGI010000206.1 GCA_934454005.1 uncultured Eubacteriales bacterium
ATATATTAACAGACTAAAAGGTTGTGAAACAGATGTAGTTGTAACAGATTATTGGTGGGTTGATGATTTGCATAATAAATATCCTCATAATCATAAGATATTTGGAAAGTTAGAGACAGGAAAAGTGTTTGAATATGACAAGTCAATGGATAGCTCTTTATTTGGGCTGAGCACGCTAAGTATAAAAACAGATTTGTTGATACAAGCTGCTTTTGAAATAACTGAAAAATGTTTTTATGTAGATGTGGAATTTATAATATGGGCTATTTATTTATCAAAGAACTATATTTATTTTAATGAAAAAGTTTATATGTATCGTTGTGTTGGCACCGGGCAGAATAGTGTAAATAAAGTCAATATGCTGAAAAATGTTTCGATGCAGGAAAAGGTAGCATTAAAACTTTGCTGTTTATACGAAAAATTTAAAAAAGATATTGATTTAAGTGAAGATAAAAAGGATCTCATTTTGCAAAGAATCACTATGAGTATAGGAGCAACCTACAGAACATATATGTTGTATGATTCTTTTGCCGATTTTAAATCGCATTTACTAGCTTTTGACACTTTTATAAAGAATCAGTCAAATGATGTTTATGTGTTTACATATGGAAATAAATTTATTAAATATCTAAGAATATTTGACTTTAAATTGTTAAGAGTGGTTAGAAGGGTTTATTTATCATATTTGAAAGTGAAAGGAAATTAGCTAAGTAATATAATATGTTTTTTTATTTTTTAATAACAATAATAAGTGCACTTATGATGTATTATATTCTACGTAAAAAAAAGAGAATATGGAACGATGAAGATGGCATATATCAGATGAAGAAAAATTTAAAATTTTTATATATGCTTCCCTTTATTCCATTGCTGTTGATATCTGCATTGCGTTATGGGATAGGTACAGATTATTTTTGGACATATTATCCCACTTTTTTTAGAATAAGACATGGATATAATTTAGGTCGGTCACTAGAACCAGGATTTTTGCTGTTGAATAAATTTGTTGCTAGTTTTTCAGATGATGTTACGTGGGTTATAGCTATTTGTGCCATTTTGTTTTTTACTTTTGTGGGCAAAGCAATATTGGAGCAATCAGAAAATCCGACTTTAAGTATTTTGCTATTAGTGGGAACGGGGTTATTTCAGTTTTCAATGAACGGAATGAGACAAGCGATAGCCATAGCAATATGGATGTATGCAATTAAATATATAAAAAAGCAGCGATTTGGGATGTATGTTGTTTGTATGTTGTTTGCAAGTTTATTTCACACTAGTGGTTTATTACTAATACCTTTCTATTTTCTTTGCAAATTAAAATTTGATCAAAAAAGGACAATTATTTTAATTGCAGGGACATTTATATTTGGAAATGCTTTAAAAAAAATAATACTATTTTTGGCATCATTTACAAAATACTATGATAAATTTATAGGTACAAGTCAAGTAGAAGGTAATTTTGCCTATTCCACATTTTTTGTGCTTTTTGCAATATATATATATTTGCTTGTGTTGAATAAATCATTAAAATATATATGGGAATACAATTTTTTCTGGATATCTACAACATTAGGAATTGTATGTTCAATATTGACGAAGGATATTTATGTAATAGCACGTGTACTGTGCTTTTTTCAATATATGCCAGTATTATTTTTCCCGTTAACTGTAAAAAAGTTTAATGGTAGAAATCGCTTCATTATAGAATTTTTAGTCATCTTTTTTTATTTTATTTATATATGGTTTATGGCTGATTATTTAGGAAAAGGAGATTCGGTACCATATCGATCTATATTCAGTAGATAAACAGGGTATTATTTATGAATATGATTAATAAATTAAAAAATAAGTATGTTGAATTGAATCAGATTGCCAGAGTTTCTATTTGGTATGCTGCATCAAATTTTATGCAGAAAATAATCGTTGTTTTGAGTGTTCCAATTTTAACACGATTATTAACAGCATCAGAATATGGAGTCTATAGCGTTTATAATTCTTGGTTTGAAATAATCTATAATATTTGTACACTTGCTTTAGCATCCGGTGGATATTGTGTTGGAATGAAAAATTATGCAGAGTCGAAGAAACAATATGATTCAGCAATTTGTTCGTTATGTATTTGTATTACTATATTTATATTTGCGTTACTTTCGGCAATGCCATTCATATGGAAATTAATATTATCTATTCCAGTTACATATCAGTTGCCGATGTTTATTGGGATAATAAGCGGTTGTCCACGTGATTTTTGGGGTGCGAGTGAAAGATATAGCCAGAGGTATAAAAAACTTGTATTTGTAACCATTTTTACATCTATAGGTGTGTTGATTTTACAGGTAATTTGTTGTTTATGCGAGATCTGGGAAGATAGGGTTTCTGCTGTTATTTGGGGGAGTGTTATTCCTTCTGTTTTGGTAGGAACGCCAATTCTGATTTCAATATTAAAAAAAGGAAAAGTTCTGTTTGATAAAGATATCTGGAAGGGAACTATTGCATTTAATGTGGTTCTAATTCCATATTATATGTCTATTACCTTTTTGAATCAGATAGATAGAGTTATGATAGAACGATTTATAGATGCTGCACATGCCGGTTATTATAGTGTGGCCTATAGGGCGGCTAGTACAATTAATATTTTAACGGTGGCACTTAACCAAAGTTTGATGCCATGGGTTTTTCAAAAACTAAAAGCTAATCAGGAAAATGAAATAAAAAAAGTTAGTATCTTTATTTTGATCAGTCCATTTATTATAAGTTTGATACTAATTCTTTTGGCACCTGAAGTGATTTTAATATTGAGTGGTGAAGAATATTTAGTAGCTACTAGTATTATTCCAACAGTTGCGATTGGAATGTGCTTGCGTTTTGTGTCACAGATTTTTATTAATGTTGAAATGTATTATGAAAAGAATAATGTAATAACGATATCAACGGTAGCGATTGCTGTATTGAATTTTGTCCTTAATTGGATATTTATACCGTTATACGGATTTCTCGCAGCTGGATATACTACATTGGTTTGTTTTGCAGTGCAAGCGATGATACATAGTATATTGGTTTGCAAATGCGCAAATGGTAAAGAGATTTTTTGTTTTAAATTTATTTGGTTAATTATCTTAGGAATCATTGTCATTGGGTTGGCGTTCAGTTTTATATATGATAATGAAATTTTTAGATATAGTTTAATCTTTGTGTTTGCTGTTTTTATATTTTTAATAAGAAAAAAGTTGAAAGTAATTATTTCTGAAATGTAAAAAAGGGGACACTGAGTAATGAAAGTATGAACAATAGGTATTTTGTGAACGTCGATGAAGGTTTTGGGTGGAGTAGATCTAATCATAGAACATTTGTAAAACATATAAAGATTCGCCCCTTAGGTGTAATTAGATTGATAATAGGCGTATAAGTGTTACATGACAGGATATGGATAGTTCTGAAGGAAAATTAACCATAAATATATTGCAGTGGAAAGGAAGAGGTGGAATGTTAATAGGAGCATGTGGATATGGAGCAACAGGATCTTCTGTTGTTTCAGATCTTTTAAGAGAATATGATGAGGTTCAAGTTTACGATAAATATGAGTTTTGGCTGAGCTATAGAGTGGATGGTTTAGAAGATTTAGAATATCATTTAATGAAACAGTATTCCAAGGGAGAGTCTTGCGATGCGGCTATAAAT
>CAKSGI010000207.1 GCA_934454005.1 uncultured Eubacteriales bacterium
TCCAATGCCTCCACCCAATCTAGAAAGCTCAATACCCTTTCCTGTTAGTCTTGGCATCATATATTTTAATTGTGCAAGTTCAACTTGTATTTTACCTTCTTTTGATCTTGCCCTAGAAGCAAATATATCAAGTATTAACATTGTACGATCTATTACTCTAATTCCTGTAAAATTTTCAATATTTTTTATCTGAACAGGACTTAGTTCACAATCAAAAATAATCAGGTTGATTTCATTGCTGTTGCAAAAGTTTTTTATATCCTCTAAACATCCAGAACCTACACAAGTTGCAGGGTTTGGTCTATCCTTTTTTTGTATTATATAAGAGACAGGGTTAGCCCCGGCACTTTTAGTTAACTCATATAACTCATCCAAAGAAGATTTAACATCAAATTCTCCTGTATTTAAAGATACAACTAAAACGTTATCCGGTACAATCCTATTTTCATAAATATTCAATTTTGCTTCTCCTTTGAAAAAATATACAATATTGTTTATGACTGTATTTGTGACTCATCTATTCCTTTTTTATAGAAATACGCATCTAACATATCTCTAGCAATATTTTTAGAATAAGTACCATTAGATCCATACTCTAAAACAACAGCAATTGCTATTTCAGGTTTATCATAAGGAGCAAAACATATGAAAGTTGTATGATCATGATTAGTATTATTTTGAGCAGTACCTGTTTTACCAGCTACCGGTATTGGATAATTTGCAAAACTAGATGCTGTTCCCGAAGTTACAACACTACGCATACCTTCTTTTACAATTTTAAATGTCTCGTGGGAAACACCAACATTTTCTATAAGTTCAGGATTTTCGGGATCATTTTCTTCTATTATATTTTGCCTAATATAGTCAGTTACCTTTCTTACTACATGAGTTTTATATCTATTACCTTCATTTGCTATTGTGGCAGTATAAGTTGCCAATTGAACAGGTGTAAATAAATTATCAGATTGTCCTAATGATGCTTGAGGAGTACTTCCGGCATACCACGTTTGACCAACAGATTTACTATATTCAGGACCGGCCAAGATACCTTTACTTTCAGCAACTTCTATACCCGTTGTACTTCCTAATCCGAACCTTGCAGCATAGAGATCCAATGTTTCTATACCAAGTTTCCGGCCAGTATCCGCAAAAAATGTGTTACAAGATTTTGAAAGAGCATTTATAACAGCAATTCCACCATGAGGACCAGTGCTACATCTAATATATTCACTTGTGTTGCTTGGATCATAGTAAAAACGTCCACCGCAATATACGGAACTTCCGCTTTGAATTACTTGTTCTTCAAGCGCAGCACATGCAACAACAGGTTTATATATAGATCCAGGCGTAAAGGCACCATTGAACGCTCTATTAATTAAAGGACGATTTGTGTTATCAGTTGTGAGTTGTATTTTATAATCGTCATTTTCATAATATTTTTGTAAATCATAACTCGGATAAGTTGCGGCCGCTAAGACCGAGAAATCTTTTACGTTTAGAACTACAACAGAACCAGATTTGCATGCACCATTACTTGATCTGGCAGCTTCTACATTCCTAGCTAATGTATTATTAGCGGCTTGCTGTAATCCAGCATCAATTGTTAAATAGACTGTATTTCCAGGAACAGCACTATTGGTAACATCAGAGTCGATAATAGCACCTTTTTCTGTTGTTTTTATTACTTTTTTCCCATCTTTTCCTTTCAAGTATTTTTCATACGCAGACTCTATACCATCTTTTCCTATTGTGTCATCCATTCTATAACTATCTTTTAATCTATCGTATTGTTCTTTTGATAATTTACCTATAGTCCCAACAATATGTGGTGCTAACGATGCATTTACATATTTTCTTATGTCAGACGATCCTATTTCCACACCAGGATAAGATTTTTCTGATACGATTGCAACAGTTTCGCTACTGATATCTTTTGCAAATGTGTAAGGAGAAGTTTTAGATTTTTCATAACCGCTTGCAAGCATACCGTACCTAACACCTGCAAGTAACCGTTCATTTTCTTTACTATATCCTACTATTTTGTAGTCTTTGCAAAGTTTTGTCATACAATCTGAAGCAGTTACATAGGAATTGACTTTCAAGTTTTTTTGCATTTTTGCTATTTCATCTTCCTTACCACTCATATATTCATATGTCCCAGATCCTGTAAGCTCTATTGGAAGTTCATCTATCCATTTTTCGCCTTTTTTGTTTAATAAATTTGCTAGTTCTAATATAAGTCCATTTTCACTATCATTTTTCATATATACCTTATTAAATACTATGGTTCTACTACTTTCGTTCATAGCAAGAGGTTTGCCATTTACATCTAATATTTCGCCTCTTTTAGCTCTAGTTTCTATTCCATAATTATAACTTGTATTCGATTTATTCAAATATATATCACCTTTCATCAGTTGCCAATCTATAATTCTTATACAAAAAATAGCAGCACAGATAAGTGCAATAGATAATATAGTAATTCTTCTTCCTTTAGATATCTCTGTTTCCAAACAACCTCACCAACCTTGTTTTAGATTTAATCTTCCTTTGGTCTTATGTGTATTGCGATAGACTTATTAAATAAATAAAATATAGGAAAAACTATAATTGTATAAATAAGTCTTGGGAGATAATTATTTAGTAATATATAGCCATAATTTTCGTACATTTGTAATAAATAAAAAAATACAAAATGCATCAAATAAGCAATTAAAGATATTAATACTGCACAGATAAATCCAGATAACAAATTAACTTTTATAAAGTTAGCAGATATAAATCCTAATAAGTATCCGAATATAGCCATTAAAATACAGTTAAATCCTAAAATATTAGAAAAGCCAAAATCCATTAGAAGACCAATAAAAACGCCAAACCATAGCCCAGTTATTTCGTCCTCAAATAAAGCAATGCTGATTAATATAGGTATAAGTAAGATAGGCTTAGACCCGAACGCTAATGGAATTAATCCTGGAGTTTGTTGTATTGCAAAGAAGATAATTATTTCTATAATATAAGCAAACCATCTTAAATATTTAGTTGCCATTATTCTCCTCCTGAAGTGTTTTGCTCTTTGTTGCTATCCGGTTGTAATTGTACTTGATCTTTTGCACTACTCGTTACGATATTCCCTTTACCTTCAAAGCCAGTAATAACAAAAATTTCTTTTAAATTCGGAATGTCTTCAAAGGGTTCAACAATTGCATTTATACTTGCATCAAACTCATCATGTGCCAAACCGGTTATCTTCCCTATCTGAATATTTTTAGGATACATCCCACTAAGACCAGTTGTTACAATCATATCTCCCTCTTTGATATCGTTTTGAGATGGAATATAAGATAACCTTGTAAGATTTTGGGATACCAATCGAGAAGAACCTTTTATAACTCCGCTATCTCCAGTCCTTATATCAATTGCACCAACATTTGCTTCTGGTGACAAAATAGTTTTAACCTTACATGAATTTGCACTAACACTATAAACCCATCCAACTAAGCCTTTGTCTGATACAACAGGGTCATTTACAGATATTCCAGATATAGATCCTTCGTCTATTGTAAAGCTATAAAAGTTTTCATTTGGATCTTTTCCTATTATAGAACTTGGAACCATTTTTAGGGACTTATCTCTTTGTTTTAAATCATAATATTTAATAAGTTGAGCAT
>CAKSGI010000208.1 GCA_934454005.1 uncultured Eubacteriales bacterium
TTACATTCCTTACCTGGAGTCTTGTCAAAGCCTAATTCTTCATGAGTATAAGCTTTTTTACCACTACAAATTTTTATCCATGGATAACTTTTATATTTTGCAATCATATTATTTATTTTATCAATATCACCATCATTATCAGTAACAACAATAGTTTTTATTTTTAAACTAGTAGCTAAATCAAGAAACCTTTTATAAGATAATCCAACATCAATTATTTCAATACCATCATCAATGGGTAATTTTTTGTTCTTATCTAAATAAGCACGTTGAATAATCAAATCATCAGAATCACCTTCAACAAGAATTGTCTTATTTGAAAGAATAAATCTTAATGTATCAAAACCAGCAATTTTTTCAAAATAATGAATGGTATCAATAGGCAATTTAGCAAATGATGCCACTCTATTTTTTCCCATCAACACTAAATTATTCATACCTAATTTATTTAAAACATAACTACTATGAGTGCTAATTATAACTTGATAATTATTTGAATTTTCCTTGATATAATTTAAAAGTATATTTAAATTCATACCTGAAAGATGATTTTCTGGTTCTTCAATCAAAATTATACCTTTGTTTTTAAATAAATCATTTCCAAAAGATAAAATTGTATTCAGCATACATTGCTTTCCTGTACCAATATTTTCATATGGAATATTATTTTCTTTAATAGTCAATGCATTCTCCCAAGCATTTTGCGTTGAATTGACAATACCAATGGATATTTTTTTATTATAAAATTTTTTATTGTTCTGAATTTTTTCATTGATTTTCTTAAAAGATTCAGAATCCATTAAACTATCAGTTACCTTTCTATATGACTGATTTAATTCTATCTTAGATGAGTCATCAACATAACTTTTGATTAATCGAATGGAAGGATCCCAAACCTTATCAACGCTAGTATTTAAAAATGCACTCTTAAATGTAATAAATTTTGAATTAGTATACTTCTCTCTAGCAAATGTATTCCATTCACATTTATAAAACTCAAATGGTAATGTTTTTAATTCATGTGAAATTAAAGCTGAATATGCATTATCATTACGATCATCATAACTAATTTCAAAAATAAAGCCACAAGCTTTAGAACCAATAGAATTGTTATTTCCTTCTAAAATTGCAAAATCATCAAAAAAAACTTCAATAGAAATTTTAGGTAAAATAGTTTTTTTTCCAGCATTGAAATCTTCAATATATTTTTCAACACTATTTTTATTGAACAAATCTTGAGATATATTTCCTATTATCGTTTTTCCTCTATAAAAACCAGTTAACGCTAAATGAATAGCTTCCAATAAAGTACTTTTTCCAGTTCCATTATCACCAACCAATATTAAAAAATCCCTTGCTTTTGTTCCTTCTTTATCATCAAAGGAAAAATTTATTGTTTGTTCTTCAAATATTTTAAAATTTTTTATAATAACTTTTTCAATTCTCATATATACCTCTTAAATTATAAACTCTAAATTTCTATATATTATTTTAAATTGTCAAGCATTTTCATTATAAGATTTTTAACAAAATTACTATTAATAATTTTAATGATTTCATCTTTAAAAGTTTCAATATTTTGAATAACAATTTCCTTATTATCAGTATTAATTATTTTATCTAATATTTGGATTTTTACAGGAAAAAAATCTGACATAGTAACGTCAAATAATCTATAATAATTTTTAGCACTAGAAATTATAAATTTGTATGTTTTTTCATTTTCAGTCACAATCTTTATCTTATTTTTTTCAGAATCACTCAGCACTTCTTTTCCAACCGAAAAAGTCAACTTCCCCATCGCTTTTAAAGAACTATGAATTTTAGATAAATTATCATTTTGCTCATACACTAAAAGTGAAAATTCTCCATCTAGTTTATTTTCATATGTTACATGCAAATCACTAATTATTTCATTAATAAATGATATAATTGAATCAGTTTTTCTTGAATAATCTATTTTTGGCCAATACATATTTTCCTCCTAATTTATTGAAAATATAAGTGGTAAATGGTCACTTATATTGGGTATATCATTTTTTGAAACAAACGACTTGTTTCCAACATACTTCAAATATTTAATATTATTTATACTATCAATTAAGTTTTTGCTTACCATAACTTGATCAAACGGATACCACATTAATGTATATTCATTACAAACATATCTTAAACTACCATATTGTTTATTTGTTTCATTAAGAAAAAGTAATATAGGATTATAAAAAATATCATTATTTTTAGAATTTCTTACTTCTTCTTTATATGGGATACATTGAATTTTTTCTTTATCCAAAAGCTCTCTATCAGTCGGTAAGCAATTAAAATCACCAACTAAAACAACATTATCATATTTTTCTCTTAAAGATTTAATAGTATCATAAATTCTAGACATTGTTTTCATTCTATTAAAATCAGAATTTTGTATCATTTGGCTTTCTAAGTGCAAACCAACTATTGTTGTTTTATTTTTTAATGATTGAGCTACAATAAATCTTTCATCCTCAGTCGGTAAATAAAAGTCTGAAGCTTGTCTTTTTAACATTATGACCTTTTCACATACATTTCCTACTATGCAATTATATCCATATTTTTCTATATCATTGTTCAATTGATAAACATTTAAATTTTCATATTCCGACAAAAATAACAAATCCAATTTGCAATCCTTTAATAATGAGATTATATATGGCGTTATTGTCAAGTTATTTTTCTTATTAATATTCCAATACCCAATATTCATATTTTATTATTTTACCCTTCTTATTAATTTGAAAATTACCATTTAATTTTTACCACATAATCAACATTTATATTAGTCATTATAATTTTTATCAAAAGACATTGTATATATTTCATTTTACTCCCACTCCATTTCCTCTTATGTTAATGATTAAGAATTATTTTCACAAGTAAAGTATAGCATATTTTTCTAAAATTCCCTCAAAATAAGCAAAATAAATACACGTTTGACTAAAGTTTTATAAAAATCATTTAAAAAGCTCACACTTTTTATCGTGTGAGCTTGCATACTATTTAACAAAATATCTATTATTACATTCTTTGCATGTATAAACTTGGTTACCTTTGATTCTGATATCTTAGCATCATTTAGTTATTTTACTATTATTTCTGTATTACCATTGTATTTTAGAATATCATTTACTTTTTTTTAATTGCATATACTTTTAAAGTCTAGATCTTGCATCTAGTTTTGTTTTCTCATTGATTGATGATAGCTTCTTTTATTAATCTAAGTTTATAAAAGTAAATGCTACTTATATTAATTCTAGCGGTCCGAATTTTGTTGCATGATGACACTGAGTGAAATGCAAACCTCTAAATCCATCTTTGATATAAATTTAATCAAATTCAAATAGCTTATTCCCTTATTTATTTTGATTTAATTTATTATATTTCCCCTTATATAAAGTGCTGTTCAACAAGTTCCTTTAATGCTTTTCTTTGCATATAAATAGGCTTAATAGTATTATTATCTTCTATATAATCCATATCCCATTTTTCAATCACATAATCTAATATTAATGAATATTTATTAATAATATCATTATTTAATAACTTTGTTTTATTTCATAAATCATTATATTTAAATAAATAACCTCTTGAATGAAAACCATTATTACCAAA
>CAKSGI010000209.1 GCA_934454005.1 uncultured Eubacteriales bacterium
GCGTAAATATGCCATGAGATTTTTGACTGTGATTTAATTTCTTTAGCTGAATAATATTTACTCAAAGCTTCTAATCTCCTTTCTTATCACTGCCTGAAAGATTTGATTTCTTTCCGATATCCTCCATTGCATTCCTGATACCGCTCACATCATTTTCATTTACAGAGGTTCTGCTGATGTCTGCTTTTTCCGTAAATGAGCCTCTGCTATCTGCGGACTTATTTATATTCCTCTGGATGTTTTCCCCATCTTTTGCTTTTTCACTGCCAATGTTATTTTTTCTGACAGAATTGATCTTTGGTGACGAAGATGCTGGCTTTAATGAGCCGCTTCTTGAAACACTCTTTGGAGCTTTTCCAATGGATGCAGCCCTGCCTTTGTAATTTCCAGATGAACGTTTGATATTGCCCTTCGCTGATCCGCTCTTTCCTGATGGTCTGTTTCCCGGCATCTGGTTCATTTTATTTTTCAACTGATCCTTGGAATCATTTGCGATCGGACTGCCTTTCATTGTCTGTGCATTCTCATTCACATCTGCATTTTTTACGTCTGATTCAATATTTGAGGAACCTGTCCGCTGTCCATCATCTCCGGAACCGTTCTTGTCATTATCAGCTCCACCGGATTGTGATGTCTTGCTGTCATTTTGAGTATCACGGCTTCCATTATCCAAATTCTGGGATCTTGCATTCTGGTTTTCTCCGGCATTCTGACTGCCGTGTGCATCTCCTTTATCTCTTTCATGATCCGAAGAACTGTTCAAGTTTGCGTTTCCACCATTCATGCCATTGCTATTTTCGGTCTGGGAACTGTTACCATCGGATCCTCCAGCTCCTCCGCCACGGGATCTTCCGGATGATGTACTTCCTCCTGATCCTCCGGATCCTGATGACTCTCTGCCGCCTCCGTTTGCACCCATTGCATTAAGCAACTGTCTATGCTGTCTTTGCTGCCATGCGAACTGTGCCGGTCTTGCAATTGTATTTTTTGCTGCCTGTGCAACATGGTAAGCTGCAATAATCTTTCCAAATCCACTCTGCAGTCCTGCATCAATGCCAGTGAGTTGCTGTATCAGATACGGGCCATCTACCACGGCAAATGCAATAAAAAGAAAAACGATATTGTAAACCAATGAATTTTGTCCGGCCTTACTATTCAAATACAACTGTGCAAAATTGAAAACCTTGATACACACTGCTGACAGCACCAGTACAATGTATCCATCTTTCAGTGAACCAAGAATTTTTAATGTCTTTTGCAAACCATTCACATCTGCTGAATATAAAAGTGCCAAAATCCTTGTTATGACAAGTTCATAAATAATCCTTACTGTTTTATAGCTGACACATATATAAACGATGCAGTATGCGATCAGCGTTATATAAATATTGATGTAATTTACGTGATATCTGTAATAAAACTCATTAAACCAGTCATCACCACCGGAGCTGTTCCATCCAAAACCATTGTAAATATCCTGAATCGCATAAAACTGTGTTCCATTAGATGCATCTACCTGCCACAATAGTTTGTGACTTAAAACATACTTTGTATCACCATCTGCATCTGCATAATTCATGACATCATTGATCCTTACATTTTCAACCGCAAATGATCCTTCTGGATAATGATAATTTTCCAAATTACTTTCATTGGAAATATCCATATTTGCCATGCCATATTTGGAATCAATATATTTAAAATCATAAAAATTTTCGTTAATGATATTACTTGTATTAGATTCCCCGGCAGCCACTTCCTGACAAAAAGCATTTACCCCCTGATTGAGCGTGAGCATGATGTATCCAAGAGCAGAAATGCTTATTCCTGCAACCATGACCGATTTCAGAAAATTTGGCTTCTTCTCGTGATCGATGATCATTACTGTTCCGGCAAAGACAAGTGATAAAGCAAACAGTGCCTGAAATATTCCCTTCAATGTGCTTATCCATGCCTGCAACGGCTCATATGTCGTAAAATCTATCAGTCCCAGTGAATAGGAATATAAGCTCTGGCAGATATCACTCAATGTTGCAAGTCCTCGTACAACTGCCCATCCTATTGAATGTGCGATATCCAGAAACAAATTATTTGATACTAACCATGCCTGGTTTTTTCTCATAAATGCAGCAAATTCATCGCCTGTCATGGCAAATACATCTGTCCGGAACAAAAAAATCATTATCCCAAAACATAGCGCGGATACCATTAATTTTCTTTTTTTACTGAATCTTCGCATTTCTTTCCTCCGCCTACACTGTTAATTGTTATTGTAATTGCCTTTTTCTCGTAATCCTTTAAATAATTATCAGCATTGATAATGCTCTTGATCGCAGTAATATCCATGTCCAAGACTTCATCTTTGTTGTAATCATTCCCTTTGATCTTCTCCATGATTTTTAAAACTGCATCCCTGACATTCTCTGGAAAATCTATCAGTCTACTTCCGTTTTCGCTTAATTTCTCTTGTGCCATCTGCCGAAAAGAAATTTCCGGATCCCATACCCTGTTTTTCAGATTGATATATTCCCTTGATTCTGTGTTTACATCATCAAGATCAATCTCATCCGCATTTGGAAAATCATCTGTCAAATACTGATATCTGTATTTAAAAGCTGTTCCGGTATCAAGGCTGTTGAATATTGGTGTCGGTTTAATAGGATTTCCATGGTTATCCGTTCTTTTCATGGTTCTTTTGATGACTGCCTCTCCCTCCCGGAGTTCCTGCAACTGGTTTGCAGAAATCAGTCTTTTTTCTAGAGAACTTTCCATAAAATGTTTGGACAAGGAAAACATAGATCCTGTTCTCTGCAAATCCGTAACCGTTTCCGTTCCAATCTGTTTTGAAAATTTTTCTGGTGTATCGTCATCTCCTGCCATCAGATATACTTTATTACCGCAGTTTCCATAAATAATCTCTCCGTCTTTTCCATAAACACTTTCAAACTGCTGTAAGCTTTGAATATAAAAATCAAAAAATATATTTCGTCCAAGACCGATCGTTACCATTCCCCTTAAATCTTCAATCTTTGGCATATTACCTGCCTCATCCACGACCATCTTTACTCTCCGTGTGCATTTTCCTTTTTTCCCACACTTCTGTGCCAACGCCACATATACCTGCTTAATAAATGTAACTGCCAGAAAATTTTTGGAAGAATCATAATCCGGGAATCCAATGAATACTGCAATCGGTTTATCTCCAAATCCAATATCCACAAAATGAATACTGTTTTCGGCTGTCATCTTTGCAATATTTTCAAATGTAAAAATATCCAGTTTGGAAAGCATTGTAGAGTAAACGTTTCCTTTGGTTCCTGATGTCGCAAATTCCAATGACGCATATTTAAGTTTTGCCCTGTCAAGCGGAGGACGTTTTGTAAAAAATTCTTCCAGCATAGTAGTGTGAGTATCTGGGTCAATTACATTTCTCTGCAGTTCTGTAAATGTATTAATGATACTGTACATATTGACCTTTTTCTCATTCACATCTGTATCATAATATTCAACCTCATCCGGTATATAAGGGACATCATAGTTTAAAAAAACATCTGTCTTGTAATTCTGGTATTCATTTCTTACATTCTGTTTTTCTTCATCTGATAATTTTTTAAATTCCTCTGTTTTTTTCTTATACGC
>CAKSGI010000210.1 GCA_934454005.1 uncultured Eubacteriales bacterium
TTCCAGAACTTCCACAATCTGATTCATTAAAAGAATATGTAAGTGGTGATGGTATTTATTTTATTAAGGAAAGTTTGATTGATGATTTTTTGAAACAAAATTCAGATGTATTACAATTAAGAAATTCAATTTCTACAAAAGTTAATGAGTTATATCCCGTTACAACATACGGAAAATCAAAAGGATTAACTAAAGAAAACGTCTTGATTTATCCAACACAACCAATGCTTAAAGCGATTTTGGAAAATGATTTTTCAAACTATAAATCTAAATCAGATTTGTATGTTGCATTGACTCGTGCAAAGCATAAATCTGGTATTATTATTCCTGACAAGAAATATAGTAAATTTGATTCAATAAAAAATTATATTGATTCATTTTTAAAAAATAGATGATAAAAGTATGTATTTGTTTTTATAAATAATAAAAATCTAAAATGAAAACATATGTTTTAAAAATTGAAATTTTCAGAATTATGTAAACTTATCAAACTTATTTTTTAACAATATATAATAGATGTAAAAAATATTTTGTTTAGCAAAATTATATTGATTTTTTATTTTCTGTGATCTTATTAGTTTGTTTTTACAATATTTTATTTGTTTTACTTATTACATACTGTTTTTGAGCTTTATTTATGATATAATTTTTTATGTATACATAATTTATGTATTTTTTTGGTGATATAATGAAAGAAGTTAAAATTTTTGAAGCATTTGCAGGAATTGGTGCGCAAAGTGCTGCTTTAAAAAAAGCAGATATAAAATATAGGGTTGTTGGAATTAGTGAATGGTTCATTAGTGCTCTTTTAGCTTATGATGCTATTCATCACCCTAATGAGAAATTTGAATGCTCTTTGACTATAGAAGAAAAAAAAGATTATTTAAGTAAGTTTAAATTTAGCAAGGATTCAGTACACGAATGTAATATTAATTCTTTAGGTGATAAAGAAATTGATGATTTATATAGGGCACATATTAGAAATAAAAACTTAGGCTCTATAACAGATATTAGTTTATCAAAACTTCCAAGATTAGATATTTTAGTATATAGTTTCCCATGTCAAGACCTATCAACGGGAGGGAAAACTGCAGGAATGTCTAAAGGTAGCGGTACACGAAGTGGATTATTATGGGAGATTGAAAGAATCCTTTTGGATTTGAAAAAACATAACAAATTACCTAAAGCTTTATTGCTAGAAAATGTTAAGACATTAAAATCTGATTCTAATAAAAAAGATTTTCAGCAATGGAAAGATTTTTTAACTATTATTGGATATTTAAATGAAGATTGTGTTGTTCTTGATGCACAAAATTTTGGCATTCCTCAACATAGGGAGCGTTGTTTTATGCTTAGTCAATTAAATAGTGACAATAATAAAATTATTATTGATTATCTTCAAAAATTAGAAAAAGTTAGAATCAAATATAAAAATATGCAAAAGGATATAAAATATTTTATCCATTTAGACCCAAATGATCATAAAGATGAGCAAGATGCAGCACAATTAAATAGAACTCCTTCACGTGAAATAATGTGGTCTGTTAATAAAAGGGAAAAAATAGATAATAACTTAATTTTATATACAATACATTGTAATCTTGATAGATCTAATAATCCAGGTATGTTCCATTATGTTGGTCCTAAAGGTGATACATATCGTCTTCTAACAATGAGAGAAGCTTTTCTCTTAATGGGATTTACTAATGAACAATTTGAAAGCGTTAAGAATCTTGGATTTAGTTATAGAAAAATTAATAAATTGATTGGTAATTCAATTGTTGTTGATGTTCTTTCAGCAATATTTGAAGCTCTTTATAAGTAGGAGGTTGTTATGAAGAAAATATATATTCCTATTGACAATAAATCTTTTTTTGTAAATATTTATAACGATAATAAGTCTGGTCATACTCCTACTGTTTGTACTCCAATCATTCAAGGAAAATCAGTACATGATGAGGTTCAAAGATTTTTTAGAATTCCACATCAAATTGATTTTCATTCTGATGCTGGAATAAATGATTTTTTGAATAAGTCTTCTAAATCAACTACTAGAATTACTAATGTTTTTTTGTTTGAAAGAATAACTGTTAATGGACTTTTGGTTAATAATGAGAAATCTTTTTGTTTTTTTGCTAAAGAAGAAATTGATCCACAAAAAGCTCAATTTGGAAGAATTAAATTACATTATCCAATGACAATTAACTATAGTGGCAAATTTGAGTTTGACAATAAACATGTAATTATGAAGATTTCAGAAACGTTACATGATTACGCATTTGTTGTTAGAGGATTTTATTATGACTTTGATACTGATATCTTAGATTTTGATGCTGATATTGTTGGCTATCATGATATTCCTTATTCAAAGGTATTTATAAGTACAAAGGGAATAGGAAATAAATATATTCAAGATTTTCATGATACTTTTGATAATTATGATATAGAATCAATTGCTTTAAAGCAACATTTTGGCTTCGACTATGTTAATCCTTTTAACTATTTAGAGAAATTAAATGAAATTAAGAAAGAAGCTTACAAAGTTTTATCTAAAAAATTTGAAATAAAAAAGTTTAAATTTGCATCTGAGGAGTATCCATATGCTCTTTTTGATACAATTCATATTGATAATGGAATAAAGAGGTATGGCATAGTTTCTTATTCTTCTACCAAAGAATGCTATTTTAATTTTACTATTAGACAATGGCAATTTATCAATGAATTTAGTGATTATGTTGATTTTTATATGATAAATAATGTGTATGATAATTGTAATGTTATAATGATGAATTATGATGAAATATGTGAAATGAATAGAGGTATTACTTCAATCATGGTTAAGAAATAGAGGTGTTTTTATGGCAACAAGTATTACAAAGACCCCGCCTGCAAAAAGATTAATCAATAGTATGAGATCTATTGGATATACTTTTTCAACAAGTTTAGCAGATATAATTGATAATAGTATCTCTGCAAAGGCAAAAAATATTAATATTTTTTCAGATACTTTTGCAGAAACACCTTATCTTGAAATAATTGATGATGGAATTGGAATGTCATATTATGAACTTGTTAATGCACTTATTTTTGGGTCTGAAAAAGAATATAATGAAGATGATCTTGGTAGATTTGGATTGGGATTAAAAGCTGCATCATTGGCTCAATGTCGTAAATTACAAGTTTGTACTAAAAAAAATGGAAAAATTTTATGCATGGGATATGATCTTGATTATATTGAAGAGACAGATAATTGGGATATAATGTGTTATGATGAGAGTGAAATTGAATTAATTCCAAATATTGAATTTCTACAAAGTCTTTCATCTGGTACAATAGTTAAGTGGGAATGTTTTGATTTTATTGAGAGTGAATCAAAACCTGGTCAATTTCAAGAAAATTTAAGACATATAATTTTTGATGCAAAAAAGCATATTGAATTAGTTTTTCATAGATTTTACGATGAAGTTACAATCTATTTTAATAATCAAAGAGTAGAAAAAAGAGATCCATTTTTAGTCAATTCTAAGCCTAGACAACAAACGGGTATTTCTATGGTTGAAAATGTTGATGGTTTTAAAGTTATTATTACTCCATATTCATTACCATTTGCTAATACATTGACAAATG
>CAKSGI010000211.1 GCA_934454005.1 uncultured Eubacteriales bacterium
TAAGCAAAACAAGACACGTTGAAGAAGGAAAATTCTCAATATGGAAGTATATTTGTCCATATTTTGAGTAGCAGATAGTTGCTGAGGCAGAAATTATTCTTTCGGTTGATTTTGCTGATTTTTTTAACTTAACTGGTAGTAAAAATATTGAGATATATTTTAAATAAAAGGGATATTTTATGAAACAGAAGAAATTGTATAAGTGTTGTTAAAATTGAAATTTTAATATAAAAATTAAAAATAAAATGAGGTAAATATGATAAAAGAAACTATAAAAAAAATACCTAATAAATCTAATTTGAAAGCAGGATTAAGACAACTTATAAATAAGGATTGTCTGAAGATAGCTTTCAAAAAATATATACCTAAAAATATAAAAGAAGATTTAGAAAAATCAGGTTGCGTTGAGTTTGATAAATTCATAATAGAAGGTGAAAACTGCGACTATTCGTATGAATTTAAATTTCAAGACAGACTATTTAATATCCATGGAAGTGCATGGACGGGGTATGCTGAGATAACTTTGGAGGGATATAAGGATTAATTATGATAACTAAAGAAAGACTAAAATATCTGCTGTTAGATTTGTTAATTAAAGATGGAAATGAAAACAACTTTATGAGCAAAGAAGGGCAAAACAAATACAGTATGCTTATAACAGAAGTAACTAAAGCTTATTACGATATTAGATTTTGTGGTAATGAAAAATGTGAATGCCACCCCGAATATGCAATAAAAAGATTGTTAGAAGATAAAGAATTATCCGAATTTCTAATAAAAAATAATTTTTTTTATGTATTACAGGAACATGTAAAAGACTATGATCCTAAAGTTAATACTAGAATTTATAGGGGGTAGTAAAAAAGTTATGTATAATGTATTAGATATTTCTAGGTATATAATAAATAAAAGTATTGAAATTAATAAACCTGTTAATAATCTAAAATTGCAAAAATTATTATATTATGTACAAGCAAATTTTTTAATAAAAGAAAATAAACCATGTTTTTCTGAAGATATTGTGCATTGGAGATATGGCGGAGTTGTAATAGAATCTTATCAAAAATATCGTAAGTATTTTAATGATAATATAACTACAATCCAACCTTTAGATGAAACAATTTTTAAATCAGAGGATCTAGTGTTAATAGATAATATTATATATAACTACCTAAACGTTTCACCATGGGAAATGGTTGCTTTACATCAACAAGAAAAACCTTGGTTAAACACAAAAAGAAATGAAGTTATAAGCAATGAAAGTATAAAAGAATCTATGTTAAAAAATAAAGGAGAAAAATATGTATTATGCTGGCATAGGCGCTAGAGATGTTCCTGATGAATACCTTGAGTTATTTAAAAGAGTGGAAAAATATTTAGCTACTAAAGGTTTTGTATTGCGTTCTGGTGGAGCAAATGGCTCTGATAAGGCATTTGAAATAGGGTGTGACATGGCACAAGGCAGTAAAGAAATATTTCTTCCTTGGAAAAATTTTGAAGGTTCTGACTCAAAATTAATCGTAGAAAATGAAAAAGCTTTCACGATAGCAGAACAGTATCACCCTTATTATAAAAACTTGTCAGCAGGTGCTAAGAAGTTACAGGCTAGAAATTCACATCAAACCTTGGGATGGGATTTAAGTACGCTTTCTGACTTTGTAATTTGCTATACGAAGGGCGGAAAAGGTTCTGGAGGTACAGGACAAGCCTTGAGGATTGCAAAATCGTATAATGTTCCTATTTTTGATACTGGAGCTTATAAAGATATAAATGTATGCAGAAAAGAATTATTAGAATTTTTAAACAATTTTATATAAAAGGAATGTGATTTATATGATTTTTAATAACAAAGAAAATTTTGAAAAAGCTATGAATGAATTTGTAGAAGAAAAAGTAAAAGAATTTTTGGAGGATGATTTAGTTTTAGCGTGTAAGTCACAAGGCTCACGAGAACAATTGGCAAATATTAAATCTCTCGCTAGATTAGCTTTTTGCGCATCAAATAATTATAAAAGATAACCAAGAGTAAAAATGCTAAAAGGAAGTTTGGAATTGAAAATAAATATTAAAAAATTAATAAATAAAAAGAGCAAAACTACAATTTCATCAAGGGAAGCTTTAAGCAATGTGAATCCGCTTAACTATCCTGTAGTAAATAGCGTGTTAGATATTGCTAGATATACAATTAACAGAACAATAGAACTAGGCGGTAAAACAACCACCTTAAAACTTCAAAAAATTTTATTTTATATACAATATGAAGTTTTAAAAGCTACAGGTAAAAAATGTTTTAAAGAAGATTTTGTAAGAAATGAATATGGTGCTTTTCAGGAAGATGTATATGATGAATTTGGAGGTAACGGAAGGGCAAATTTAGGCTACCAAAAAACTTATTTGACAATATATTTCGATGAAAATAAAGAAAATATATGCTGTGAAAATGTTGAGGTTAGAATGGATATTGTGCCTAATGAAATTGGAGAAATAATAGATGATGTAATAACAAAATATATAGATTGTGACGCTTTTGAAATGATTAATTTAAATTTAAAGCATTATTTGGTTAAAAATACAAAAGTTGGAGAGAAAATTAAATTTGATAATAAAATCAAAGGGAGTATACCTGTATGAATAATAATAAATGTATCAATAATAATTATTGTAAAGAATGTAAAGATTGTGAGCCTAAGTCAATAATATTTGATAAAGATAATTTACTTAATTGTGAAGACACCTTATTAAAAAATAGAATTAAAGAACTGGAAACAGAATTATTCATTAGTCGAATTGAAAGTTCTGGGGATAAAGATAAGGAAATAAAAAGATTAGAAGAAAAAGTATTGCTGATATATGATGAAAACAAAGAGTTAAAGGAAAGATGTCGTAAATTTGACGAGGATGGAGTTACTTTAGCAATGAATTTAGAAGTGGCTAATAATAAAATAAGAAATCTACAAAAAGAGTTAGAAGAATATAAATTTGTAAAAAACAAATGGAAAAAAGCTACTAATGTTGTGAGAGAAAAAGTTAAAGAGAATAGAGATTTAGAAATAGCTTTAAAAGCACAAACAAAACGTGCAATAGATTATTGCAATAAATATCATGATGCTGAAACAGAATTATTTTTAGATAGAATCCAAAATAATAATTCAGAAAAAGAAGGATTAATAAAAGAAAATAAAAATCTAAGAAATGAAGTTTTAAAATGGAAAAATATATTAAGCCAACAAAATAATATTATTAATATGTTGCTAGAAAAATAAAAAGTTAATCTAAAATTAAGAAAGATTTTAAACCTATTAAAATAGTAATTATTCAAAAAATCAGTTAATGCTAATCATATTTTGCTTGCAATAAAAGTATTCTTTTAAAAGAAAAGGCACTAAGTTTTCTTAGTGCCAATTAAATTATTCAAATATATCTTTCATATTGATTTTAAGATCAGCAAATACACTAGATGATATAGATTCACTGGCTATAGTTTTATTCTCAAATATATCGTAATGACCATTTTCATCTAAAGAATATATTATTATGGATTTATTCTTAGGACTTACGATCCAATACTCTTTAACTCCATATTTTTCATATAAACCAAGTTTAGTTATTAAGTCATGTGATTG
>CAKSGI010000212.1 GCA_934454005.1 uncultured Eubacteriales bacterium
AAACCTAATGTCGTTAAAGACTTCCAAGTCCTTTAATGCTTTAATTGACTGATTAGAAATAGAAAGAAGTTTTTCAGTTCCGATAGTTCCTTGAATTTCATCCTTTCCAAAAAAGAGACTAGAAACAGTCTTCTCTTCTTCTCGGTTTTTATTTATTCTTTGAAGGGTAAAATCTGAAAGTTCTAAATAACTATCTTCTTGAGGCACTGTCTTAAAAGCTATTTTTAACTTAGAGTCTTCTTCATTTAAACTAATAAATTCAGTATTTCTAAATTTTAAACTGTTTTTATTAATTTGAAGAGTAACCTTCTCATCTTCTCCCGTAAGAATTTTATCTCCCTCAAAAAAGGTAATTCCTTTCTCATTTCCAGTATTATAAATACTTAAAGCTGAAGAAGTATTGTCTTTATATCCATGAATTCTTGCAGTATAGATATCTCCACCATAAATTGAACTATCGGTAAAAATTGAATTAGAAAACTTCCCTTGCGAAGCATACAAATTACCATAATCTGTCACTTGGAAAGGCGCTTCTTGAATTGAAGCATCTTTTTCATTCTCTGCTCCTGCCCAAAAAACAATTTTTTCAAAATCACCAAATTTTTTAGAAGCTACACCAGTCGTAGTATTTACTCCAGCATAAGTGGAATTAGAAATCCCTTTAACTTTTGTTGTCAAGGTTCCATTTAAATAAACATTATCTCCGATAAGGCCATATCCTTTATATCTTCCACTTAAATCTATAGTTGATAAATCACCAATAAAAAGACCTGGATCATCAGGATAAACAACTTTTCCATCAATTAATTTTGGTGAAATTAAAGTTATTCCTCTTGGTTTAAGATTAAATTGAGCAGCGTTAGATGAATTTATTCCTATTAAAAGACTATCAATCAACTCTCCTTCCTTAAGACTATAAAGAATTGTAAGAGTATAAGTGATTTGTGGGTTAATAACATCTTCTTCATTGAAGTTTTTAAGAAAATGAAGTCCAATTTTTTTAGAAGAACCCTCTAACTCTTCAATTATTTCGACATTAGCTTCGTATTTTTGAAGTAAAACTTGAGTTCCTTGTTCTAATTCTAAATTACTATTTTTATCTAAAAAATAATAATAAATATTTTTCCCTTCTATTACTTGAGTTGAATCATAAGAGCAAGTGCCCGAAGGCTTAAAGATCATTATGCCCCCGGCGCTTTGGACAGAAGAATTTGAAAAAACAACATTTTCAATTGTCCCGCCTTGAGCAATTACATTTTTAAAAGTCGCAGTATCTGGAGTGATTGTCCATTTTGTTGATCGAATACTAGGTCCTTCAATAGAGCCATCAATTATAATATCTCCCATTTCAAAAAGACCATTTGTTTTTAATTCTAAATTCCCAGCTTTTAAAAATGTATCTGAATATTTTTCTGGATTATAAATATAAGCTTCTGATTTTCCAGTTCCAGAAGAAAGAACAATCTTATCAACAATTTTAGCACCAGAACCTAATTCAATATTATTTGTTTTTATTTTTCCTTCTGTTCCAAAAAGAATAAGAGGGCTGTTATTTACATCATCTTCATAGTATCCTTTTTCTTTTGGATTTATTTCCTCAGAATTTTCATTAGAAAAAGTAACTTCAACATATTTTCCATTTTCAAGTACATAATATTTTTTGTTAATATCTCGGGAATTGTCTTCAGATAATTTATATGTTTCTTTATATAAATAATCCGAAGAAATTTTGAATCCTCCAATTTTCCCTGAACTGGCGAGTAGACTCCCAGAAAATATACCTGATGCAGCACTAATATCACCTGAGAAGGTTCCGGTAGCACCCTGTAATTCTCCTGAAAAAATTAAATCTCCATTAGAAGATGCCCCTAACGACAAGTCCCCATTATTATTCCTAACTTCGAAACCAGTTCCTTTAATTACTAGTTTGTCTTCTCTTATTTCTGCAATTGGCTCACGAGTAAAATCACCTTTAATTTCTAAGCCTCCAATACGTCCACTAGAAGCAAATATTTCTCCAGAAAAGGTTCCTGTCGAGCCGGTAATATCTCCTGAAAAGCTACCACTAGTTGCTTTTATAGAGCCATCTTCATATACTATAAAATTATTATTAGCATTAAAAACTTGATTTAATTGACCAACTGGAGTTTCAATGTTCCCAATTTTAATATCATAACTGTATTTTTCAAAATAACCATTTTCTAATGGGCTTCCATAGGGGGTGATAACTTTAATATAGGTATTATTATCTTTATCTAATTGATAATAAGTTTTAGTTTCATCTATTACTGTGTCATTAGAAAGAACATATATCTCAGTTGCATTATAAATATTTAAACTATCTTTTAACCAAAGTTTTCCTTTATCATCGGTTTCAAGGGAAACAATATTATTCTTATCTTTAATTCTCAATCCATATTGACTCTCACCAAGTTTTCCTATTTTAATTCTTTCAATTTCATCTGTTTTTACTAAAATATTATTTTCGCTAGAAATTTCAACCATTCCATTCTCTTCTTTTGATCTTAAAAAGAACCCATTTCTAATTAAACCGAAAAAAGCATTTTCTTTTACTTCATCTAAACTTTTTGGATTTAAAGGAGTGGCATTACTACTTTGATTTACTCCATAAATGCCAAACTGATCAAAACGAATATAGTTATTATCGACAATGCCAACCAGTGTATCATTTTCATATACTGCCTCAAAAGCGTTTAAACCATATTTATCCCATCTAAAAGTTGGGAATTGACCATCTAAAATAGAAATATTTTCAGTATTAATAGAACCAGAAGTTAAATATTGAGTTGAAACTCCTTCACCTCTTACCGCATTTTTCCAAGTCACGCCGCCATCTACTGAGATAAATAAACCTCCAGAGGTTAGCTTGGTTTTCTTTGACGGGTCTGTTGTATCGCTCAAAGTTAAGCCTGTTGAATCTTGAAAAATTGCCTCATTTTGAGATTTAAAAACTAATTCATTATTTATATTTATACTATTTTGAAGAGTTTCACTATTTATAACTCCCTTCCCTTCAATAACATTTGAGGCCCTGTTGTATTCGCCAGTTGAGTATTGAAGAGATTGAGTTGTTGCGGTTATACGTTGAAATAAATCCTCAAATTGAGTCTTATAATTTTGGACAGTAAAAACGTCTTTTTCTGGGCTATCAAAATTAATAGTTTTTTCGCTTATAAGAATTTGTTCACGATATGGTGTTTTCCATCCATTTTTCCCAACTATATATCCAAAGAACTCTGTATCTTCGATGTAGGAAATATCTCCAACATTAAAGTTTTTCCCCACAAATTCAGGAAGAGCATTGAGTCGAATTACCGAAATATTATAAGAAACCTTTGGCCGAGAACTCGTATATGCTACACTTCTTGCATCAAGATAATATAAATTTTCATCTATATAATCTTGAGAAGTCCATGATCCTTCCTGAATAAAACGAGAAAATCTTTTATAAAAATTTTCTTCAAGATTTTTTTTCTTATCAAGAATTTTTTTATTTTTTTCTTCTTCTGTAGCAATAAAAGAAGTAAGATTGGATACACTCTTTTCAATTAAGAATAAAGAATTTTTATAATTCTCTAGATTATGCTCAGTAGTAGTC
>CAKSGI010000213.1 GCA_934454005.1 uncultured Eubacteriales bacterium
GTGTCATTCAAAATGTATACCTTATTGAAAAAATATGATATTAATAATATAATAGTAGTATATTATTTTTAAAATATCCTGAAAGGAAGTATTAATAATGTCAAACCAGAAAAAAATGGTTGAAGAAATAACTTCTATGGAAGAAGATTTTGCAAAATGGTACACAGATGTAGTTAAAAAAGCAGAATTGATGGACTACTCAAGCGTAAGAGGTTGCATGATAATAGAACCATATGGATATGCTATATGGGAAAACATACAAAAAATATTAGACTCCGAGTTTAAAAAATTAGGGCATGAAAACGTATATATGCCTATGTTTATACCAGAAAATCTATTGCAAAAAGAAAAAGATCATGTAGAAGGATTTGCCCCTGAAGTTGCGTGGGTAACTCACGGTGGAAATGAAAAATTGCAGGAAAGGTTATGTGTTAGACCGACGTCTGAAACGCTATTCTGCGACCATTATGCCAATGTTATACATTCGTGGAGAGACTTACCTAAATTATATAATCAGTGGTGTTCTGTTGTCCGTTGGGAAAAAACTACAAGACCGTTCTTAAGGTCCGTTGAGTTTTTATGGCAAGAAGGACATACTATGCACGAAACTCAAAAAGAAGCTGAAGAAGAAACGGAACAAATGTTAAATGTATATGCTGACTTTTGTGAAAATGAATTAGCTATGCCTGTTATAAAAGGTAAAAAAACAGATAAAGAAAAATTCGCTGGGGCAGTATCTACATACACAATAGAAGCTATGATGCACGATGGAAAGGCTTTACAATCCGGTACAAGTCACTTTTTTGGTGATGGATTCGCAAAAGCCTTTAATATAACATTTCAGGATAGAAATAACAAACAAAGCTATCCTTTTCAAACTTCATGGGGCGCATCAACAAGACTTATAGGTGGTATTATAATGACTCACGGAGATGATAACGGTCTAGTTCTTCCTCCAGCTGTAGCTCCTATACAAGTCATTATTATCCCAATAGCACAACACAAAAATGGTGTCTTAGAGAAGGCAAAAGAAATAGAATCAAAATTAAAAAAGATTTGTAGAGTTAAAATAGATGACTCTGACCAAAGTCCAGGATGGAAATTTGCTCAATACGAAATGAAGGGTGTACCAATTAGGCTAGAAATTGGTCCTAAAGACATTGAAAAAAAACAATGCGTGCTAGTAAAAAGAGATAACAGAGAAAAAATATTTGTGTCTTTAGATAATTTAGAAGATGAAATTCCTAATGTGTTAGAACTTGTAAGAAAAGGGATGTATGAAAAGGCATTAAAAAGAAGAGAAAGTATGACATACAAAGCAACCACTCTAGAAGAAATTATAGAAATTGCCGAAAATAAACCAGGCTTTATAAAGGCAATGTGGTGTGGCTCTCAGGAATGTGAAGAAAAATTAAAAGAATCTGCAGGAATCTCTTCTAGATGTATTCCATTCGAACAGGAAAAAATCTCTGATACATGTGTTTGTTGTGGTAAAAAAGCTGATAACATGCTTTATTGGGGAAAATCTTATTAACAAATAAAAAGCTATTTCTAGAATCTTTAAAATCTCTAGAAATAGCTTTAATTGTTATATGTTAAATACTTTACTTTGTGATTTTTGCTGTTTTTTCACCTTAGCAATAAATTTTTCAATTTCTACAAAAAACAGTATTGATAAAGATAATGCAGCAACTATACTCCACTGTACAAAATTTAATTGCTCTGTTTTAAATATATTCGAAATTGAATCAACAGAAACTACAGAAAGTTGCAAAAATAAGCATACTATAAATGAGATAGTCATTTGAGGATTTCTTAAAAATCCATAGGTAAAAAACGATTTCTCACTGCGCATATTAAACGCATGCACTAATTGTGACAAACTTAAAACACAAAAAGCCATTGTTCTACCAATAATCGGGTTAACACCGGTATCAAAAAACTTTATACCAATAACAAATGCTAAAAGCGATATTGCCCCTATAAAACAACCCTCAACACATATGTTGTAGCCCATACTACCAGAAAATATGCTTTTTTTCGAACTTATTGGTTTTTGTCTCATAACATCCGGGTCAATGGGTTCAACTCCAAGTGCTAATGCGGGTAAAGAATCTGTCACAAGGTTAATCCAAAGTAATTGTATGGCTAAAAGAGGTGTAGGAATCCCCATTAAAAATGCAACTAGAACAGTTATAATTTCACCTATATTACTAGATAGTAAAAAATGAACTGTCTTTTTGATGTTTTCAAAAATACCTCTTCCCTGCTTAACAGCTTGAATAATTGTTGCAAAGTTATCGTCTGTCAATATCATATCAGAAGCCTCTTTAGCTACATCTGTTCCTGATAACCCCATTGCACAACCTATATCTGCTGTTTTTAATGCTGGTGCATCATTCACACCATCACCAGTCATTGCTACTACTTCTCCTTTTTTTTGAAATGCTTTTACTATTTTTACTTTATGCTCTGGGGAAACTCTCGCAAAAACTGAATACAGATGAATCTTTTTCTCTAGCTCCTCCTGGGACATCCTTTCTATTTCATTCCCTGTTATAGCTAGATCCCCGTCTCTTAAAATTCCCAAATCTCTAGCAATTGCAGAAGCTGTTATTATGTGATCTCCAGTTATCATAGCAGGTTTTATCCCAGAATTAATACATTCTCTTACTGCATGTTTTGCTTGAGGTCTTGGAGGATCTATCATTCCTATAAGCCCACAAAAACATAAATCACGCTCCATATCAGACGCGGATGTTGGCTGATATGCAACATCTTTATATGCAACAGCTAAAACTCTTAAAGCACTTTGGGCCATATTTTTATTTTGCCTTTCTATAGAAGAACTTATCTTATAGTTTAGATCACTTATTGTATCATTAATAATTGCTGATTTACAATGTTTAAGTAAGATTTCTGGTGCACCTTTTGTTATTACTCTGTATCTATTATTCCCAAGATTATGAACAGTACTCATCAATTTTCTTTTAGAGTCAAAAGAGGCCTCTCCAACTCTTACAAACTGATTATCAATCGCAGACTTGATTTTGCCAACTTTAGCTGCAGCTAAAACTATGGCTTTTTCTGTTGGTTCACCAGAAGCTTCAAAATGTCCAAAATCGCCTGTTAGTTTAGAATTATTGCAAAGAGATGCTAATGTTAAAATTTTAGTTCCTTCATCTGAAGAAAAATCCACATAATTATTTGCATTACTTAATTTGGTAACAGTCATTTTATTTTGAGTTAATGTTCCTGTCTTATCGGAACATATTACAGTTGCACTTCCTAAAGTTTCAACAGCAGGAAGCTTTCTTATTATCGCCCGATTTATAGCCATTCTCTTAACTCCAACAGCTAATACTATAGTTACAACTGCTGGTAAACCCTCTGGAATAGCCGCTACAGCTAAACTTATTGCTATCATAAACATTTCTAAAGGATCAGTTTTTTGTATTAATCCTAAAAAGAATATAACCATACAAATTATAACTGCTCCTATTCCTAAAAACTTGCTTGTTTGGGCAAGTTTTTTTTGTAATGGTGTTTGCGGAGAGTCTTCTCTATTAATCATTGTAGCAATCTTACCAACTTCAGTATTCATACC
>CAKSGI010000214.1 GCA_934454005.1 uncultured Eubacteriales bacterium
CTTACAGCACACAGCATGATGCACCTTTTCGGTTATGACCACATGACACCAGAAGAAAGTGCAGTTATGGAAGCAATCGATATGCTACACAATAAGAAAACATTAATTATTGTTGCACATCGATTGTCTACGATACAAAATTGTGATTTACTATATGAAATTGTGAATGGAAAAGCAAAAATAAAACAGAAGGATCTATATCATGGTCAGTGATTGCTATTTGAAGATGTATTGAGGATATGATAAAATTAATAATATTTACAATATATACAATTTTAAGGAGAACAATATTATGTTATTGGACGACAAAACTATATTGATCACGGGAGGAACCGGGTCGTTTGGCAAGTGTTTTACGAAATATGTACTGACTCATTATAATCCAAAGAAAATTATTATTTATTCCAGAGACGAATTTAAACAGTTTATTATGGCGAACGAATTTAAGGAATATGAGAGCAAGCTTCGCTTCTTTATTGGTGATGTCCGTGATAAAGAACGCATGATGCGAGCCTTTGAGGGTGTGGATTATGTCATTCATGCGGCTGCATTAAAGCAGGTTCCGGCATGTGAATACAATCCGAACGAAGCAATTAAGACGAATATTCACGGAGCACAGAATGTGATTGACTGTGCACTGGATTCTGATGTTAAGAAGGTGGTTGCTTTATCTACGGATAAGGCAGTAAATCCAGTGAATTTGTATGGTGGCACAAAGCTTGTCTCTGACAAGTTGTTTATTGCAGCCAATGCATATGCAGGGGCAAAGGATATTAGTTTTTCCATTGTGCGTTATGGTAATGTGGCTGGAAGCAGGGGCTCTATTATTCCGTTCTTCCACAATATTATTAAGAATGGCGGTAACGAGCTGCCGATTACGGACTACCGGATGACCCGGTTCTGGATCAGCCTTACCGAAGGCGTTGAACTTGTGATCAAGGCGCTGGAAGAAGCAACCGGCGGAGAAACCTTTATCAGCAAGATCCCTTCCTTCAAGATTACCGATCTTGCAGAGGCAATGCTTCCGGGATGTAAGATGCCAGAGATTGGTATCCGGCCCGGTGAGAAGTTACATGAAATTATGGTAACAACCGAGGATTCTGCCACAACCTATGAATATGATAAGCATTTCATTGTTTATCCGCAGGTGGTATGGAATGACAAGCAGAAGATTAATGAAAGCGGACGTAAGGTTGCTGATGGGTTCTCTTACAGTTCCGGTAATAACACAGAATGGCTAAGCGCTGAAAATATAAAAATAAGGCTGCACGATCTAGGATTTGACAACTATTGATTCGTAATAATATAGGAGTGAGAATAATATGGTATCTTAAAAGATACCATATTCAATTTTATGAGTATCAAAAAAAGAAAAATAATTGCATGGACTTTTATTGGCATTTGGGGAATGGCTTCCTTGTTATTTCTTATTGTTAGAAAGGATAATGTTTATATACAGATTCACGACTTTTTAGATTCAAATATTTCGTGGATAAAAATGTTGAAAGATAATAATTTATTTTGGGCAAAAGAAAAAAACGTGCCCTTTTTGGGAGGAATTGATAGAAATTATCTATATTCAGAATTGAAGCTTTATATGTTTCTTTATATGGTGTTTCCAGTTTTTCCGGCTATGATTATGGGATGGTACTTAAAAATAATTATGGCAATAGTTTCTTTCATTTATTTTGGAAAATCGTTTAATGATAAGCATTATAAAGATAGGGGGGATTTGTTGATTTGGTGTGGATTCATTTATGGATTAGCGCCAACTTATCCCCCATTATGTTTTTCGTTTGCGTCATTACCTTTACTTATGGGGACACTAATAAGATGTTACCATAAATTTGAGTGGAAATATTTGGTCATACTATTTGCATATCCAATGCTGTCGGATTTTTCCATGTTTGGCATTTTTGTATGTGGATATTTATTTATTTTTTGGGTCGTGGATTGTGTAGTAAAGAAACGTGTAAGATTTGTGATGCTAGAATGTCTAGGCATACTAATCTTAGGATATATTATTACAGAATGGCGGCTTTTTGAGGTAATGCTATTTAGTGGTGAACAATCCATGCGGAGCACAATGTCATCTGCATATGTGGCCGGCTTAACAGCTTTTAAGGATGCGGCTATGGTGTTTTGGCGCGGATATTATCATTGTGGTTCTTTACATACCTATATTATCTTTCCAGTATGTGTTATATATATTCTTATTGCGGATTTTGCATATTTAAAGAACAAGCAATATTTAAAGCTTTGTAAAGATCCAATAAATTGGTTGATTTTATGGATAGCATTTAATTGTTTTATATATGCTTTAAATGAAGTAAAATGGTTTCAAAAACTTGTAAGTGAAATAATTCCATTCCTTCAGGGCTTTAATTTTTCAAGAACTGCGTGGTTTAATCCATTTCTTTGGTATTTTTTATTTTTTTTAGTATTGTGCCGGATAAAATGGGAAAAGATGGTTTCTTTTTTGATAATAATGGCATGGGGGGTTGTTTGTTTTATGCCGGCAACATACAATCATATTTTTTATAACTGTCTGCTTGTTGCCTGCAATGTTGCAGGTGAAGAAGAAATTGAAACATTGGTTGGAAGAAATCTGGAATTGTTAACGTATCGGGAGTTTTATTCTGAACAGTTATTTGATGAAATAAAGGAAGATATTGATTACCGGGGAGAATGGTCTGTGGCATTTGGAATGCATCCTGCCATACTGGAGTATAATGGGATTGCCACTTTGGATGGATACCTTTCTTATTATCCTCAATCCTATAAGAAACAATTCCGAAAACTGATCGAACCGGAATTGAACATTGACCCTGAAAACAGGGAATACTTCGATACATGGGGCGGCAGAGCATATATCTATTCTAACGAGATATCGTATAATCCTGCGAAAACTATGAATCAGGATGAAGCAGACATGAATATTGATCCGGATGTATTTCGGAATATGGGAGGAAAGTACATATTTTCTAGAGTCAAAATCAGAAATGCGGATACATTGGGGATTGAACTGCGGGGTAAGTATACTCAGAAAGATTCACCATACACTGTTTATTTATATGGAATGATAGAATAAACTTTTTAATTATGAAGGAATAAAGAATGCAAACGAATCACAAAAGATGGTATCAGGATAAATATTTATATTACTGTATGGCAATATGTTTTACCATGGCATTGATAGCGATTGGCTATTTCATTTATCGAGGGGATGGAATTCTCACAGTAAGAGATGATTTTAATGTGCAGCAGATACCTTTTTCCATAGCAGTGAATGATGCAGTGAAGAATGGACAATTTGGATGGATGTGGAATGTGGACTTAGGAACGAATATTATTGGAGCATTCAGCTTTTATAATTTGGGTAGTCCGTTCTTTTGGTGTTCTGTTTTGTTTCCGGCAATGTGTTTTCCTTACGTCGTTGGCTGGCTATATATGTTAAAATATATGACAGCTGGGATCTGCGCTTATCTTTACATTAAGAGATTCGTGAACAACAAAGAATGGGCGGTACTTGGAGCAGTTCTATATGCATTCAGTGGATTTCAGACAACAAATTTGTTGTTTTATCATTTTCATGATGTGGTGGCC
>CAKSGI010000215.1 GCA_934454005.1 uncultured Eubacteriales bacterium
GTAATGGTAACAATAGTGCAAATGACTGTGGATGCTCAAATGATTGCGGATGTGGCAATAGCTGCTGCTAACAATCAAGAATTTTTAGTTCCATAAAATGATCAATTGCCTCTCAATGATTAAAAATCGTTAAGAGGCAATTATTTTTTTAGTTATATGTTTTCCTTCGCTTCCTCAAGAGCTTTAGATAATTGATCTGGACAAGATGTAATCTTATTAGCACATTTAATACCTTTTAATTTATCTATAACATCATCAATTTTCATACCTTTTACTATCGATGATATCCCTTTTAAATTTCCATCACACCCACCTATAAATTTAACATCTTTTATAATGCCGTTTTCTACATCAACAACTATTTCTCTTGAGCAGGTTCCTTTTGTTTTATACTTATATGTCATTTCTATCCCACCTAAGCAAAAGCTTTTAAAAGCTTTTCTTTTTTCTTTTTTAAAGCTATAAGTTCGGATTCGGGAGTTGTACATTTTCCTATTGGAGAAGTTACCGATGAATACATACCATGAAAATCTGTTCCACCTGTCATAACAAGCTCATTTTTTTGAGCTATATCTTCTAAAAGCTCTTCATCTCCATCCTTATTTCTAGAATGCCAAACCTCCACTCCATCTAAGCCATATTCAATCAATTCTTCCAGCAAATCAAAACTATCATATACTCTGGGATGAGCCAAAACAGCAACTCCACCTGCTTCATGGACTTGATCAACAACTTCAAACACATCAGGATATTCAGCGTCTGCATATGCCAACCCATATTTCGGGTTAAACAATTTATTAAAAAGACTACCATAAATAGAATCAGTATAACCTGCGTCTATAAGAGCATGCATTATATGCTGTTTAAATATGTTAGTACTCCCTTTAGCTCTTCTAGCTACCATTTCTGCAGATATTGGATACATTCTCATAACTTTTTGCAACATTATAGAAATCGCTTTTTTCCTACTCTCTGATGTCCGCTTGCAAAGACCTTCTAACCTGTTTGTATTCTCACATAAATAACATAATATATGGGCTTTTCTACCTCTTTTATAATCATATGCTGATAACTCAGCGCCAGAGATAACCTCTACATTATGTCTTTTTCCAAATATTTTTGCCCTTGTTGCCCCTGCAAAAGTATCATGGTCTGTAACAGATATAGTAGACAGCCCCTTTTTTTGAGCCATATAAATTAGTTCATCTATACCTGTTGAGCCATCAGACATTTTAGTATGACAATGCAAATCAGCTGTCATACAATCACCATCCTATTTATTTTCTTATTAATATTATACACCAAAAAAACCAGTCAAACAAGCTTAGTTGATGATTTTATTATATTTAATAAAAAAAGCAAAAATATTTAAGCAAATTATCATTTTTGTTTTGTAAATAATAACAATATAATATTCTTAATAATTTTTTTATAGTGTTTTATACACAAAATTAATTTCAAGATTTTACCAATATTAAAATAACTATTTTAACAAAATAAAAATTGAACAAATTACCAATAATAAAAATTTATTAAAAGCACAAACTATAACTGCAAACGCAAATTAAATTTTATAAACGGCTAATAAAAGGAGTGTGTAGAAATGTCTAAAAATTCAGTAGTTGTTCCAGAAGCAAGAGAAGCTCTTGATAAGTTTAAAATGGAAGCTGCCAACGAAGTTGGCGTTGATTTAAAACAAGGATACAACGGTCATTTAACATCTAGAGAAGCCGGTTCTGTTGGCGGACAGATGGTTAAAAAAATGATTGAACAGTACGAATCTAATATGAAATAAATATAATTAAGCAAAAGGGCTGCCGCAAGTGAGTAATGTCACAAACGGCAACCCATATTTTTTGCATAATAAACAATTTTATGCTTCTTCTCTCATCTTTGCAAAGCACTCACTGCAATATACAGGGCGATCTTCACGTGGTTTAAAAGGAACTTTTGCCTCTTTACCACAAGATGCACACTCAGTTACATACATTTCACGATCTGCTCTTGCTGCATTTTTACGTAAATCACGACATGCTTTACATCTTTGAGGCTCATTTTCAAAACCTTTTGATGCATAAAATTCTTGTTCGCCTGCTGTAAAGATGAACTCAGCGCCACATTCTTTACAAATGAGAGTCTTGTCTTCGTACATTTAATTTACCTCGCTTTGGATTTAAAATATTTGCCCTTAGACGGATTTGCACCGTCGCCTTTGATTCCACCAACGCTCTACTTAAGCTACCTGGGCATATTAATACTCTATACCGATTTCAATTTTTTCTTTATCCTTTGAATTGCGTTATCAACAGCTTTATGAGTTATATTAATTTTTTTAGATATATCATAATAAGAATCGCCATTAATGTACATATATAAAACTTTATACTCTAAATCAGACAACAATTTCTTTATATAACAATTCCTAATTGCTTCCTCTTCTTTTTTTATAAACACATCCTCAGGATCATTTAAAGAATTATTATAACACATCTCACTATTTTCGTCCAATTGAACTAAATTTCCAATAGGAATTCTTTTTTGCCTTTTAACGGATTTGCACAAAGTATATAATCTTCTTTTTATACATAATCCTGCATAAGTACTAAAACTAGCTTCCTTATTTGGGTTATATGTTTTTGCCGCATTAAGGAGACCTAATAAACCCTCTTGGAATAAATCCTCATTATCCATACCCAAGACAAAGCATCCTGATATCTTAGATTTGATAATATGTGTATATCTGTTTATTAGTTCATTAAATGCAAGTTCATTACCATTTTGTATAAAGTAAATAAGCTGAGTATCGTTGTAAGAAGACATATCATAATTATTCTCCTTTACCAACATTAGTGTACACCTCAATCTTATCTTTAGTACAGATTTAATAATAACCTAAATTTTAATTAATGTCAACAGTTTTATTTAATTTAAAATCAAATTAATTAATTTTTTGTAAAATTTATGATAAAAATGTATGGTATATAAAAGTTTATCCTAATATAAACTGTTTTTTTGTTGAATTAAAATCAAAATTTTCTATATGCTAACAGTCCAGTTCATATTGTCATTCACTTTTCCAAATTGTATATCTGTTAAAGCATTATATATCTTATTTGCAAGTTTTCCTGTTTTTCCATCATTTATTTTTATAATTTTTTCTTCCCATCTTAATTCACCTATAGGAGAAACAACCGCTGCTGTTCCTGTCCCAAAAGACTCAACTAGTCTATTAGATACATAACAATCATAAAGCTCATCAATAGATATTTTTCTTTCTAAAACATTATATCCCCATGATTTTAAAAGCTCTATTACTGATAACCTTGTAATCCCGGGAAGTATAGAACCATTAAGTTCAGGAGTTACAATTTTATCATCAATAACAAAAAATACATTCATAGTACCAACTTCTTCAATGTATTTTCTGTAAACTCCATCTAACCATAAAACTTGCGTATAATCCTTTTTTTCTGCTTCACTTTGTGCCTTTAAAGATGCTGCATAGTTTCCTGCCGTTTTAGCATATCCAATTCCTCCCTTTACGGCTCTTACATATTTAGTTTCAACATATATTTTTATAGGATTTATCCCTTGAGTATA
>CAKSGI010000216.1 GCA_934454005.1 uncultured Eubacteriales bacterium
ATTCAATTTTACAAATTAACAACACCGTCTTCAACCACGGTTATTGAAGGCTGAAAGAAAGGAGAAGTATATTGTAGATGACCAGTTAGATGGGTCAATTACAATATACCAGGAGAAATATGATGACAACATATAAACCGGCTAAGAATGCTCAAGAACAAATCGAATATTTAAAGACAAATAAGAAAATAACTTTTAATAGTATCCACGAGCAACAGGCTCGAGATATACTTTTTAAATATAATTATATAAATGTAATTACGCCTTATAAACATCATTTCTCTAAATTTGATAAAGATGGTAACGAGGTTAAAATTGATGGTAAACATATTTATGAAAGAGATGTTGAATTTAGTGAATATTTCAATTTATTCAAGAACGAAAGATTACAATATCCAATAATAATAAAAAATATTCTTGGCTATGAATTGCGATTTAAATCTATAATGGCATATCGAATTTTAACATCAACAGAAATAAACGATGAAAATAAATTAGTTGCTTATTTAGAATCCGTTCGTTTAAGAATCCCTATGAATTCTGATTATAGTAATAGTCGTTTAGAACATATGAACAACCATATTAAGCAACTTGAAAAAAGTATTAGTGGTTATGCAGATATATATTGTTTTTTTGACAGAATGAGCTTAGGGGTTTCATTAACAATATTTTCAGGTTTGGATCAAGGATTGCAAAAACAATTATTAAAAGACTTTGATAGTCTAGGTATGAATTTTGGAGTTAAAAATATTAACGACTTTATAGACAAGGTATTCACATTGGTAGCTATCAGGAATTGTGTAATGCATTGTAATAGCTTAGAGATACTCGTTAGGTACTATAATCCAGCAACACACAAATTAAGAAAGAATCGAAATAAAAAGAAATATGCAAAAATGATAAATGAGTTGAGCATAGAAAAACAGTACGCTCAAATCTAAGCGTACTGTTTATTCTGTTCTCCTCGAACAATTTACATTTTTACTTTATATGACATTTCGTTTATTGTCAACAAAAAACGTAGTAGGCGCAATGTTGGCATTGAGATATTTATTGCCACTTACAATTTGTATGGTAATCAATTTCTTATTAACTGGAGTTAGTGCGATATTGAAAAACTGGATTGTCACTTTAATTTCGTGCATCTTATATTTTGTAGCGATTATATTTGTTCCAGAATGATTCTATTGATCAACAATACAAGGTATTTTATCCTTTATTGCGATTTTCTTGTTTTTCAACCGTGGCTTTGAAAATGAGGATGTTGAAGAAGATGAGAGAGTTAACTTGCCTGACTCACCTATTCAAGGATAAGATGAATATCTCTATGATTTGAATTGTTTTATCCTTATTATGAAAAACAAACAAAAATATCGATTTGTCCTCAAAATCATTGATTTCCTAAATCCGATAGTATACAGTACTTGTGAAGAACAAAAAAGTTAATACTTTTTCCAGGAAGATGGTGCCCATGCAACAACTTCCTATTTTTTTGAAAGCATGAATTGAAACTCTCGTTATCTGCGATCAAGTTGTGATTAAAATTTTATAAAAAAAGCATTTTGATTATAACAATTAAACAATGGATAGAATTAATGCTGAAATCACAAAATCCATAACCAATGTTACCTTGAAAATCACTAGATTTTAAAAAGATTTATGTTATCATATAATTAAATTTCAGTGATGATACATTGTATTAGGCACTGCAGGTATTTATTTCGGCAACACATTTGTGGGTACCGCGGATAAGGGAAAGCTATTCTATTTTGGATAGCTTTTTCTTTTTAATCAAGTATATTAATAAAATTCTGATTACTACCAACATCCAGTGCAATTATGAATACACCCAATACACTAACATAAGAAAAGATGAATACTCCCCATCAAGAAAAAAAGCTAGAGAAACCTAGCTTTTTGAATTTTTGAGATATAAATAAGATATAAAAGCACTTCAACGTGCAATTTATGCTTTATATAAAGCACTTTTTACTTAATTAGTAAATTTTTCATAGAACTCCATACTTTCTAGAACACTTGTATCTTGAATAGGATTATCATCTAATCGTAGTGCTTCTAATAATTCTAGATTTTTTAATGGAGTTACATCTGTAACATAATTTGCCTTCAAAGTTAAAGAACGCAAATATTTAAGTTTTGATAATGGCGTTAAGTCTGTAATCGCATTATGATCCAAACGTAAATAAGAAATAAACTCTAGATTTTCTAATGGAGTTAGATCCTCAATGACATTATTATATAGATCGACATCGCATAGATTTATAAGTTCAGATAATGGCTTTAAATCCTTAACATTATTATTTTCTAAAGAAATGATTTCCAACTGTTTCATATCTTTTAGACAAGTAATGTCCTTAATATCGTTACGACCCACATTCAAATACACCATGTCTTTGGCATCCTTTAAAATACGAATATCTTTGATGCGATTAGTGAATAAATTTAAATGTTTCAATTGATGCGCATTCTTTAAGAAATTTATTTCCGTTAATTGACAGAATTTCGCATCCAAGATTTCTAAGTGCTCTACATTTGTGAACTTTTCTAAATTTTTCAAACGGTTCTTAGATACATTTAACTCTTTTAAGTCACCTAAATTATTTAATAATGACATATCTTTAAATCCAGTTTGTTCCATAGATAATGATTCCAAATGATTTAATTCCTTTAAGAAAGTAAAGTGATCTGGTTCATTATAAGAAATATTCAAAGATTTAAGATTTGAAAATTCCTTTAATGCTGAATAATCCTTTAAATATGGACAATTTGAAACGTTTAATTTCTTTAAGTTCTTCATTGACAACAATGGACTTAAATCGGACATCAAGTTTGTGTTTAAATCCAATTCTTCAACATTCGAAAGATATGTTAAATCTTCAATATTGAACAAACGCATACCACCCATATCTAATTTCTTTAATTTCTTTAGTACACCTAAGATCGCATAACTAAATGGGCCATTTTCTGTATTGATATGAACTTCTTCTAACTTTTTACAATGTTCCAAATAAATCAAGCTATCTACTTTAGCTTTTGAAAGATTCAACACTTCCAAATCAATCATTGCGGCGACACTCGAAATATCCATTGTATATAAGTTGTTTCTTGAAATATTTAATTTTTTTAGTTGTCGAAAGCCATGTAAAGCCTGCAAATCTCTTAATTGATTTCGTGAAACATTTAAACAAACTAAATTATGTAAATCTTTGATTGGATCCAATGTCTGCAACTTATTGTTGCTCGCATTCAAAGTTTCTAGATTTTCTGCATACTGCAAACCTTCTAGAGTTTCTATTTCATGATCCTGTACTTCTAAGTGAATCAATTCCTTCATCAAATCTTCGGTTAGTTCTTCTTCTTTAACACGTAATGTACGCGCAATAACACTGCGCAAAGCATCATCTTGAATAAGCATAAAACACATGCCCTCCTTTTATATAATTATTATAAACAAAATATAACACAATAACTATACAAAAATGTTATTTTTGAATGACATTATTGTTAGAAAATGCTAAAATGAAAGCAGTTAAGGATTAGACTCGTATTCTGATTGTGATAAATGCTATTGTATGC
>CAKSGI010000217.1 GCA_934454005.1 uncultured Eubacteriales bacterium
CCAGTTATCGCTAGTAATATAGGAAGTCTTCCTGAATTAGTTATTGATGGAGAGAATGGATATTTATTTAAACCATCAAATGTTGAAGATCTTATAAGAAAAATTAAGATGTTAGATGATGATACCTTGGTTAAAAAGATGGGGCAAGCTAGTAGAAAAAGGCTTGAAAGTAGATTTGCACCACAAACACATTATGAAGATTTGATGAAGATTTTTAATGAGGCTGTCAAGAGTAGAAAGTAAAGAGGTAATTAATAAAAATGAAAAAAAATACTGAAAAAAAATTAAATGGTACAGTAATCGTTACATATCGTTGTAATGCAAGATGTTCAATGTGCAATCGTTATAAAGCACCATCTAAGCCAGAAGAGGAAATCAGCTTGGATACAATAAAAAAATTGCCGAAAATGTATTTTACAAATATCACAGGTGGAGAACCTTTTATTAGAACGGATTTGAAAGATATTGTACGTGAGTTATATAAAAAATCTGATCGTATTGTTATTTCAACTAATGGATTTTTTACAGATCGTATTGTAGATCTTTGTAAAGAATTTCCTAATATTGGTATACGTATTTCTATCGAAGGACTTGAGGAGACAAATAATGAAATACGAGGTCTCCAGAACGGTTATCAGCGTGGATATGGCACATTAAAAAAACTTAGAGAAATGGGTATGAAAGACGTTGGGTTTGGTATGACTGTACAGGATAAAAATGCACCAGATCTTGTACCACTATATAAAATTAGTAATGAAATGGGAATGGAATTTGCAACGGCTTCTTTACATAATAGTTTTTATTTCGTAGAAGCAAAAAATATCATACATGATCGACCAATGGTTGCAAAAAATTTTGAAAAGTTAGTTAATGAGTTGTTACGTAGCAATAGTCCTAAAAAATGGTTTAGGGCATATTTTAATCATGGATTAATTAATTATATTTATGGGCAAAAAAGACTTCTTCCATGTGATATGAGTTTTGATACATTCTTTATTGATCCATATGGTGATGTTATGCCTTGCAATGGAACTAAGGATAAAGAAGTTATGGGTAATTTGAATAATCAGTCTTGGGATGAACTGTGGAATAGTCCACAGGCAGAAGAGGTACGAAAGAAAGTTCGTTGCTGTGATCGTGATTGTTGGATGATTGGCTCTGTTTCACCTGCTATGCACAAATATATCTGGAAACCAGCAACATGGGTTTTGATACATAAATTTAAATCTTTGTTTAGTAAAACACCATACAGTATGTATGAAAATCGTATTTGTTGTGATTATCGTGATGGAAAAGTCACAAAAGAAGAACTTGATAAATGTAGTACGTGTGATGTTAATTGTGTAATTAACAATGGATTAAGTGAAGCTTCGAAAGAGCAACTGAAACATAAATCTGGAGAACAGATTGTTGATGAAGATATTGCAAAACAGATGGAGAAATAAAAATGTATTCTATAACAAAAAGTAAGACTACAAAGCGATATACTATTTTCATATGTCTAGTATATATATTTGTATTCAAAGATTGGATGGAACAGTATATACCCGTTGTTGGTTATATGGATGAACTATTTGCGGTATTATCTATCCCTGTTTTTGTATTTGAACTAAAAAAGAATCAATTTAAACTTAAAATACAAAAATGTACATGGGGGGGGTATGCTAGGTTCATTCTAGTATTCTTATGTTTTGGTTTTCTATCTAGTGTCATTTATAGATATCAAAGTATATTGAAAGCAGAAGTATCGGATGCATTTTTATGTATAAAATTTTGGCTTGCCTTATATGTTGGAAAAAAGATTTTTGCAAAAATAGATATGCAAAAATATGCAAGCAAAATATATTTTCATGTAAAATGCATTACGATATTGTATGGAGTGTTAATTGTTATTGATTATTCACTTCACATTTTCCAAGCGACAGAAAGATATGGTTTAAGATCTGAACAATTGATGTACACGCATCCAACGGTACTTGTAGCTTGCTGTGTGTTTTTGATTATGATTCTCCTTTCACTTAAAAATTATGTAACAGGAAGCAAGAAATATATAATAATGCTATTGCTCATAATGTGTTCTACTTTAAGAAGCAAAGCTTTTGGAGCCGCACTTGCAATCATATTAATATGTTATTTTGTGTTTGTTCGAAAGAAAAAAATAACGCTGAGAACAATGTTACTATTTATTCCTTTGGTTGTGATTTTAGGATGGGATCAAATACAATATTATTTTTTCAGTTCAATCATTCCGGATTCTGCCAGGTATCAATTACTTACAAAAGCGTTTGAAATTGCAAGAGATATGTTTCCATTAGGTGCAGGATTTGCTACATTCGGTTCATATTATTCTGGAGTATACTATTCATCGGTATATGCAGCATATGGATTATCTAATATTAATGGGTTACGCATTGGGGCATCACAATTTATAAGTGATTCATTTTGGCCAATGATATTAGGACAATCAGGATATTTTGGACTGCTTTCGTACGTTTTTGCAGTAACGATGTTACTCAAAGCAATCCAGAGAATTAGAAAAGTAGAAAATTCATATTATGCTGCAGCAATGAGTGGAATATGTTATTTGATAATTGTATCAATGGCAGAATCTGCTTTCGTGCATCCGGTAGCGGTACCGATAGCTATGATGATTGGAGCTTTTTTAGGAAAATGTGAGTAACGACATAAATATTCGACACTGAATAATAAATGATAGAAAATTGAATGTAATACATAAAAATATAACAAAAATTATAATTTCAATTATTAAATGGTCATTTATTCAGGAGGAATATTTGTGGAACTAAAAATAAATCTAAATAAAATCTCAATGTGGTTAGCATATAATTGTATGTTTTTGAGCATTATTTGTAAGATGTTATATCAAATAAATCTAAATAGTAGCATAAGAATTTTGGGATATGGATTACAGGCAGTTACGATAATGTGTTTGCTATTACAAGAAATATTAAATGTTAGAAGAATAAAAATATGGGGGACGAATATTATCTTATGGTTTCTTATTATTTACCAATTTATAGTTTCGTTGAATAAAGGAACAATATATTTACCATATACTTTTATTGATATTATTCTTTGGCCGTTGAGTATTATTACATATTCTGAATATGTATATAGAACTAATATAGAAACAGAGAAGCAAAATAAATCTTTAATATATTATTGTTTAATGTGTGCTGTTTCTATCCCACTTATAATGATTCACTTAACTGGCAACGGTAATATTGGTCAAGTTGTCTTTCTAACTTATTTTTGCCTTACAGCGTTACCATTGGTTTTACTATTAGTTGAAAAGGAAAAATACCGCAATTTATGCATAGTATTTTGTGTGGCAATATTAGTTGCTTCAACAAAAAGAACAGGAACAATGGCATTATTATTTGGACTGCTTGTAATGGCAGTCTTAAATGCTCACATACAAGGCTCTTTAAGAAAAAAATGGAAACAATATTTTTCTATATTTTTAGTAATATGTATAGGTAGTATAGTTTTATTATATCTTGATAAAAATTCAAGCTTGCAGATATTTGAGAGATTTTCAAGATTAAGTACAGATGGCGGAAGTGGTAGAG
>CAKSGI010000218.1 GCA_934454005.1 uncultured Eubacteriales bacterium
CAAAAATGTTCTGTTTTTCCTTTAATCCTTCCGTCTCAATCTTAGCAATCGTTCCTGGATTCAAATATCCACACAAAGTGCAACCGTATCGACCGAATACCGGATTATCTTTCTTTAGTTCATCACCCATATCCCCTGTCAGAGAATAACAAATGAGCATCTTTACAAAATCGATTCCGTTGAATCGACGAATTATCTTAAAATCATCGTTTCCGTTGATTCGATATCCCATTTCAAATGCATAAATACCTGTATCATTGACTATAAACTGAAAGTTAGCCACACCGTTCTGTGCACCAATATCAGCTAACAACGCCTTTATGCCTGAGTCTACATCGCGAAGATATTCCTCATAGTATTTCGAAGGGCTAATGACCATATCGCATAACTTAGAGCCATTAGCGTCTTCTGAGTTGTATTTATCATTTACGCAGGAAAGACTATACTCTCCGTTTTTTATAGTATAGACAGCAATCAATTCAGTGCCACTTATATAGTCCTCTACAACAACCTTACCATTTGTGGAGAATTCTTTAGCTTCAACTATTGCTCGCCGGAGTTCTTCATTTGTCTGGCAGATGCTTATACCTTTCCTTCCACCATTATCAGAAGGTTTTACAATAACCGGAAAATGCACTTTAGTTTCATCTATTCCGGTACCCTCTACTATATAATCCTGGGGAGTGCGTATGCCATGAAGCCTACATTTTTCCTTGAATGCCAGTTTATCTCTTGTAAAGTCAATCTGCTCCATGGTTGCATAAAAGGGTGTCCCAATTGTCTTTGACACTTTTGCAGCGAAATATACACGATCCTCTCCATATCCTGCAATGACGCCATTAACACCAGATTCCCTACAACGTTGAGCAATTAATTCAGTATCCCTGTAATCGATATCCCATGCCTCGTCAGAAATGCTTTTTGCCGGACTAACATTATGGTCAGAATATCTATCACAGCAAATAACATATACTCCCATCTCCTTGGCCGCCTCAACAAAAGGCTTATCATTCACATCGCTTGATATAACCAGGAGCTTTTTTCCTCTCAGTTGCTCAAACATTTTTCTTTTCCTCTCTGTTCATGTCTGCTCGGACTATATACAGGCTACCCGTAAGTTGATCATCCTGAATGATATCGCTCCGCTTGATTACTTTTCCAATGGTTTTCAAAACAACTCTGACATCCATTAGAAAAGACTGTTTGTCAACATACTCGATATCCATACGAAACTTATCATCCCAAGTCACGGCATTTCGCCCGTTCACCTGTGCCCATCCTGTAAGTCCTGGTAAGACAGAGTGTCGTACTCTTTCATGTTCATAGAAATAAGGAAGGTATTTTTCAGGCAGTGGCCTTGGCCCCACTATGCTCATCTGGCCCTTTAAAACATTGAAGATAGAAGGGATTTCATCTAAACTCGTGCTTCGCAGCAATCTCCCAAATTTTGTGAGACGTTTGGGGCCAGGCAATAGAACTCCGTTCTCATCTGTTTCATTAGTCATTGACCGAAACTTATATATTTCAAAGGATTCTTCATTTTTTCCAATACGCTTTGATTTATATATAATTGGGCTTCCCATTTTTACACGTACTAAGATACCTACTATAAGGAAAACCCACCAGAACAAGAGGAGTGCCACAATGCAACATAATATATCCAATAAACGTTTTACATACTTCCTGTACATTCTCCAATAGCTCCTTGGTTAAAATAATTGGTCTTCCATGCTTGAATTGTATCTATGATATGTGCCATATCCTTAGTCGAATAACGTTGATCGCATATGATAGAGAGTTCATTATCTCTCACGCCAGGATTGGCACCTTTTACTTCCGGCCAGTGAAAAGGGCAATAGATTTGGTGGTCTATCAAATACCTTCGCAGTGACTCCCTTTGTGTATGATTTAAGAAAACAGGAAGAAACAATGGCGTATCATTATCCAAATCCAACTCTGGAATTTGAATTCCTTCAATATTTGTAGATAGAATTCCTTTATACAGGATGTTTGCGTTAATTTTTCTTGCCTGCCGTACCTCAGTAATCGAGATTTTTTCTATTTCTCGTCGCGATGTATTATCAATTTTTAGCATACAGTCATGTATATCTAAAAACGATTCAAAGCTATTTTGAAGTTCTAGAAATCTGCTTTTTTCAATTTTCTCTCCCGCCATATAGCGAGCCTTTTCTATCATTCCATCTATCTTGTCTCTTACATAAAGGTCACTTTCTTTATACGGAAGCAGGTGAAGCTTGCCTTTCTTCTTTCCAATCCAGCCACCTGTCGGTATAGCGAACCACTTTCTAAGTCCAGCAATAAGGTAATCGCTTTTCACTGAATTCTGCCTTTGACTTAATAGTGAATGTGTAATATCTTCAATTATAATAGTTCCATTATTTGACAATTCATCAATTATCGAATGCGCATTTCCGGAACATAATCCAAAATACGACATCACTAGAGCGACGTCATACGTCGCATTTTCGGCAATTTTATATACAAATTTACCTTCTCGAAAATCAATGTCATAGAAGTCTACTGTGAAACCATTTTTTATAAATGGTGTAACCATGGACTCACAACAGTAAGAAGGAAGATACGCAGTAGAAGCTTTTTTCTCACTTATGATATCTAACAGAGCAAGCTCGATAGCCGATCTGCCGGAAAATGTTAGACTCGAATCCTCTACTATTGGCAACCATTTATTAGAATCACTTTTAGATTCATTTTGGTTACTCAAATCAAGCCAAAAATGGCTTCCAATTTCATAATTGGTACTTTCAACTGTCACCTTACATTTTCCTTCCGCTCATTATCCGAGCAATTATCAGTTGTTGATGTACAGGACAACTTAATATCAGCTTCTGTATAGCGGGAAAAACCTACTATTCAGACTTTCCGTTTCTCGGAGATTCACAAGTGCTTCATAAGCATCTCTATCAAATATCTTACGTCCAATGTAGAATTCATGTTCCCCATGAGGAGCTAATGCGAGCTTGTATTGAAAAATTCCATCATCAGCACCGTAGCCTCCTCCAAGAACAAAGTTTCTAAGTCCCTTCTCTTTTGCCCATTTGATAATCTCGTACTTCAAATAATCATTTGGACGCACATCGAAATACTCTCGATCCGTACCACCAAGATATGAGTAGCAATTTTCTGCTCCATATATAACCAATTCTGTTGATACAATCTTTCCCTCGTAGACAGCGTGGAAATACATCACATTGTCCTTCATCTCGTTTAGATCTTCATAGAACCGTTTGCTGAAATAATACTCATCCTCCGCATCCGTACGATTCATCGTGCTGTAATAGATGCGAAGGAAATCCTCCAGATACTCTCCTGAGTTTTCAAAAATGCAGCTTAGATTAAAACTATTTGCCTTCTTGACGTTTTTCCGGACTTTCTGTTTGAAGTCCATCCACATCTCGTCCAACGGCATGGAAAGTGATCTAACCACATTGTGTGTCCTTGTTTCGACTTCTCCGTCATAATGGGCGTGGTAATCAGTAAAAAGCTCAAAACGGACGAATTCACAAACGTAGTGATTCTCCATGCAATACGCTGTATAAGCCTGGTTCAGTTT
>CAKSGI010000219.1 GCA_934454005.1 uncultured Eubacteriales bacterium
TTCTACACAGTGAAAACAAGAAAGCGTTAGGAAAATATGCAACTGAATTTTGGGCATGCTCAAGGTTAGCAGGAAAATGGATGTTTGGCAAAGCTATTTTTGATAGACCTGAATTTAGAGTTATAAACAATGCAATAGATGTTTCAAAATTTAAATTTTCAAGAGAAATAAGAACTGAGAAAAGAAAAGAGCTAGGAATAGATAACAAGTTTGTTGTAGGACATGTTGGGAGATTTCACTTCCAGAAAAACCACGAATTCTTAATTGATATTTTTAAAAAAGTGTACGATAAAGATAAGGATGCTGTACTAGTATTAATTGGTGTAGGAGTAGATGAAGAAAAAATAAAAATGAAGGTTTCAGATTTGGGATTAGATAAAGCTGTCAAATTTTTAGGTGTGCGTTCTGACATACCCGATTTGATGCAAACTATGGATGTTTTTGTGTTACCATCTAGATTTGAGGGGTTACCTGTTGTTGGTGTAGAAGCTCAAGCTGCTGGATTACCTTGTTTGTTCTCTAATAAAATTACTAAAGAGGTATCAATAATTGAAGACTGTGTATTTTTGAGTTTAGAAGAGGAACCTGGTGTTTGGGCTGATGAGGTATTGAAGTATAAATCTGGTTATGAGCGCAAAGATACAACCCAACAAATAATTGATGCTGGGTTTGAGATACAAGGTGCAGCAAATTGGTTGCAAAATTTTTATTTAAAATGTAGGTAATATTATGGGAATTTATATATTGAATTTGATTTTGATTTTAGTGTATGGCATATTGTATCGTTATTTAAAATTGGGGGGCAGGTTGATAATTGTACCTAACGGAATAAATCTTTCAAATGACAGGAATGTTAATTTGAAAGTTGTTTTATGTTCAATAATAGGTGTTCAGCTTTTTTTAATTTCTGCATTAAGATACAATATTGGAACCGATGATAAAACTTATAAAAGAATGTTCTTAGAAATAGCAGGTATAAAGAACTTTTTCTCTTATCCGATTGAAAAGGGATTTGGAGCAATAAATTGGGTGATTGGGCAGTTTACTCATAACTATCAGTGGATGCTTGCAGTTATGGCTCTACTTACTATTTTGTGCGTGAGTGTGGCTGTTTATAGATATGCTAAATATCCAGTGCTGACATTTTTTTTATACGTAACAATGTCATTTTACTATTCTAGTATGTGCCTAATACGCCATGGATTAGCTATTGCAATCTCATTTTTAGGTCTTAAATATATAAAGGAAAAGTGTCTTTGGAAGTATTTAGTGATTGTACTTTTGGCGGCTTTAATACATTATTCTGCATTGACTATGTTACCGATTTACTTCATAGCAAATATAGATTTTAATGTAAAACAGATGTTTTCATTATCAGCATTGATCTTGTTGATCTACCTCTTTGTAGATAAAATATTTTTGACTTTGGCAACTGTTATTCCAAAGTATAAGGATGTCTATGTCTCACAAGAAGGTATAGATAATTATTTGCAAGGAATGTCATGGAAATCAATGATTGTTTGTGTTCTTGTTTTTATATTAATGATGATATTTAAAAAACAGCTATTGAGTATGAGCAGGGAAAATCTTATTTTTATAAACATATCATTTTTTGCGGTTCTCATTTCATTATTTCAAACTAAAGTTAATGTTTTAGATAGGATGGCTTATTATTTCAATAGTTATATGATATTTAGCCTGCCACTTCTTATAGATTGTTTTGATAAGACTTTTGTTTTGGATAAGTTAGAGCTTATTTCTGGAAGATTGCCTTCTTTGCAAAAGGTAGTATCTAAATGGGATGATAAAGCTTTTAGCTATATAATGTTAGGCATTATCATGTTTGCTGCATTGTTGTACAATATATATGTTTTTGTGAGTGGATACTATAGTGTGGTTCCCTACAAGAGTATATTGTTTAAATGATTGTTTGGATAATCGTATGAGCATTATATAGATATATGTCATTTCAAAATGTAAATAACAACTGTAAGTTTGTTAGACAAAAATAAATTAAAATAAGTTTAAGTTGTTAAGTTTTTGAATGAGGAGTGATTAATTTGAAAATTCTATTTGTAGTTGGCTCATGTTTGTCTGTTAATTCTTCAGCCAATCTATGCCATATAGCTTATATAAATGGTTGTTTAGCTAATGGGCACAAGGTTGATGTAATCTCGGTAGATAATAGGTGCTTTGTTACGGACAACTCTATAAAATTACCAAAAGTTTCTAATTGGTTTAATTATGGTTCTTCGGTCTACAGTCAAATAGCTTATAAGATACAGGTTAGCAATAACAAAAAGCAGACTCAGGATGGTTGTGCGGCACAATCTAATACAAAGACAAAGTCATCTGGTATGGTTTCGTGTATTATACGTAAGTTTAAAGATATGATACTTTTTAGCTATGGAGTATATGGGTTGGAGTCTGCTTGGGTCAGAAAAGCTTTAAAATATAAAAAGAATAGGGAATATGACCTTGTAATCTCTTTAGCATACCCGCCTGCAAGCCATTTATTAGTAAAAAAACTAATAGATAAAAAACATATAAAATATAAACACTGGTATCAAATATGGGAGGACCCTTGGGTTAGCGATTTATATAATGTTAAGGGAAATGTAAGGAAATTTAAAGAAGAAAAAAAATTAGTTTCTTATCCCGATAAGGTTATTTATGTAAGTCCTTTGACTCTAGAATATCAAAAGAAGTTGTATCCAGAGTCTGTTCACAAAATGGACTGGTGTCCGTTACCCTATTATTATAAAAATACTTATAGAAATGCTAAGTCTAATGCTAGAAATAAAACATTTGGGTACTATGGGGACTATCATTCTTTTTGCAGGAACTTAAAACCATTTTATAATGCTGCAAAAGAATTAGATATAAAAGTAAATATTTGCGGTAACTCTGAAATTCTATTTGAGTCAACCACAAATATTAATGTTAAACCTAGGGTTAGCCTTAGTGAACTAAATAAAATAGAAGCAAAAACAGATGTTTTAGTTTTCTTATGTAATCTTAAAGGTGGACAGATTCCGGGAAAAATTTATCAATATTCTGCTACTAATAAGACTATACTCTTTATACTTGACGGTACCAAGCAAGAGATATCAATACTAAAAAAATACTTCGGAAAATTCAACAGATATGTTTTTTGTGAAAATAATGAAGATTCCATCAAGAGAGCTGTTAACGATATTATAAACGGAAATATAGATAGTATAGATAATAAACCTATAGAGGATTTTAATCCTAAAAATATAATGAAGTTTATACTGGAAAGATAAGGAAAATTACACGAAAAAAGTTTTTCTATATACTCATGGAAGGAGTTCCAACTATGGTGGTGAAGCCATTATTATGAGTACAAGAAAAATATTATCATTTTCCTAGTATTACACTTTTCTTTATGAAAACAGACTATGAAAAAATGTACAGGAAAGAGCTTAATAAATATACTAGAATTTTAGGAAAAAATATCGTAGGTAAATTTGTTTCGCTTAAGTTTAATTTGAAAAGAAATGGGTTGTGTAATACCATTAAAAAGATTATAGAGTATAAGAGGTAACAACAAAAATACCTTTA
>CAKSGI010000220.1 GCA_934454005.1 uncultured Eubacteriales bacterium
GATACTACCTGGATAATACCCTTTTCTCCCACTTCGCATTCCGAAAAATCAATTGGTCTTCTAGTGACAACATCAGAAAAAATACTAGCATGAAGATGCCCACATTCGCATTGCATATAAATACATCCTGTTTGCTCTACCATGCCATAGTAATCGTGAATTTCCCTTATCCCACACACTTCATTTAATCTTGAATGAAATTCCTCCTGACTAACAGCCTCATTTATCAGTTTCTTCCAACCACCACCATGAATCAATATACCTTCTGACAAATCGAAAGTGGTTCCTTCCGCCTTTAATCTTAATAATTCTTTATAAAAATGTTGCCATACCATAAATGTAAAACCAAACAATAAAATCTTTTGTCCTCTATATTTATCCAAAAACTCCGAAAGCTTTTCTACATTCAGTTTCATACTATCATCTAAAGCATAAATTTTGTTAGCACCAAAAATAGAGAAGCCTAAAATCCCTGCTCCTCTTGCCGAAAACATGAGTCTATTCTTTACTACAGATGGACAATCTAAAATTATCATCGGCATACGACCTGATCCAATAAATTCAGAAACAATTTTCACCATGGCTTTTTGTTGATTGGATGAAGTAGCTTTATCTAAATATATTTTGGATACTGCTTGTCCAGTCGTTCCGGAAGATGTCATTGTTTTCACTACATCTTCCTCTGGCACACTTCTCAGTGACAATTCTTTAAATAATCGCACTGGCAAAAAAGGAATCTGTTTGTAATCAGCAATCTCCTCTGGATCAAATTCAAGGCTCGCGAGTAGTCTGGAATACTCCAGGCAGTTCCGCCTATGTAGCCTTGTCAGTTCTACTAAACGTGATGTCAAAAGCTTATGCTTTTCTATTTTGTTTAATGAATAGGGCGAAATCGCCAAAATCTCTTCAAATGTCATATTTTATCGTCCAAATTCCGGCAAATCACATCTGCCATCTCATCAAAATGTTTATCAATAAAAAAATGGGATCCATCGTATTCTATAAATTCTATATGCGTAAAATACTTATTCCACCCCGCTATCTCTGTAAAAGGTGTATCAGCTTCTGAGTAAAATACTGTAGTAGGAATATCAGAACTAAAAGAAACCTTTTCGAAGTCATAGGATGCAATTATACGATAATCTGCAATATACATAGGCAAATACATACGCCAAAAAGCATTGTTGTTAATCAATCTCTGTGGCACACCTCCAAAGGCTATAGTTCTCTGTTTAGACCATTCCTCTATCCTATCATCAGGAACCTCCCCTAATCCTTCTATAGGCTTCGGAGGATGTGCTGCTAAAAACAAATGATTAGGCTGTTGCAGTTTGTGCTCTCTTGTGATTTTCTGAATCAATGTAAAAACAGATAAACTTCCCATGCTGTAGCCAAACATACCGTAATCCATATCAGGATACTGAATTAATATTTTTTCAATTCGAGGTATCAGGTCTTCTGACATTTTATCAAAACTATCATATAGTGGCTCCCTCATTCGTTTACCATGACCAGAATATTCTAACTTAACTAGCTTTACCTTATCACATTTATCATTTGTTGCCGTGTCAATTTGATCAAAAAAAGCTGTTGTACCACCAGCGAATGGTAAGCAAAACAACAATATTTCTTTATTCATAGTATTTAGCCAATTCTTTATACAATATTTTTCCAGAATCATTCTTTGGAATCTCATCGATCACAAAGGTTTTAAAGGCCGCAGAATTAAGTTTTGTCTTCTCTGTAACAAACTGCTTCACGTCTGAGGCAATTTCCTTGTCAGTAACAAAAATATACATATGATCATCCACACCTGTACTGGCTACATCAATGATATCAAAGTGAGTCTTGATCAGGCAATCTATCTCGTCTAAGTTGACACGGTTTCCATATATCTTTAAAAACCTCTTCTTTCGACCTACTATATAGTAAAATCCATCTGTGTCAAACTGTGCCATATCTCCTGTTTCTAAAATACCGTTTCGTTCATCTCCCAGTATTAAATCCTCACCCTTCTCTGCATAACCCATTGTAACATTTTTACCTTCATAGACCAATTCTCCAGTGATATTAGGAGTAATTATATCCATTCCATTCACATCAATAAGATGAAATTTCCCTCCTGGAATAGCAATACCCATAGAGCCACACTTCTCTAAAGACTTTTCTGCCGGGAGATAACCCATTCGAGCTGTAGCCTCACATTGACCATACATGACGATAAACTTTTTCCCAGTCTGATTGGCGTACTCAGCAAATTTCTTATGGAGTTCTGGTGTTAACTTTCCCCCTGCCTGCGTCATATATCGAAGACTTGGTAAATCCATGCGATAAAAGCGAAGTCTATCTAACATCTCGTAGGTATAAGGCACACCTCCAAAAGAAGTAGCATTTTCTTCCCTGAAGAAACGCCAAAATTCTTTTTGCATTACCCCTTTATCAGTAAGCAGAATTGTTGCTCCTACTAATAAATGACTATTGATAATAGAAAGACCATATGTGTAATTCATAGGCAAAGTAGTAATGGGGCGCTCCGTTGCATTCAATTCCAAATACTGTACAATGGATCTAGCATTATATTCCACATTAGTGTAGCTCTGTCGGACAAATTTGGGACTCCCAGTAGATCCAGAAGTGGTAAGCATCAGACAAAGATCATCATGGAGCGGATAGCTTACTTCAAAACCAGTCTTTATCAAGACATAATCATATACCATATAAGCAGGACATTCTGTATTTCCGAAAGCTGCATAATCAGTCTTTACTTCTGCAGGTGCCCAAATATATGCTGGCTTGTACGTTTCTATAAGATTATCCAATAATTGGCGATCCATATGGGCATTAAGAAGTACAGATACAATACCATTACTCGTAAATGCAGTGTAACCTAAGACCGATCCCAAGGTATTTTGACACATAACAAAAACCAAACACCGTCCTCCGCAAGTATCCGCAATCTCCTTTCCGATCTTATTTAATTTCTCGTAAGAAACAGTGACACCTGTTTCGCAAATCAGTGCTGTTCTGTCTTTATACTTTTCTAGATTCCAAATCATAAATTTTTCCCTTAGAATTCAATATCATATTTAGTTGCAAGAATTTCCTTACCTTTGTCAAAGGAACTGAGATCAATAATATCATCTGTCTCCATCATAATATCAAAAGCATCCTCTAATGCAGCTATCAAGCCCATGTGTCCAACAGAATCCCACTCAACAATTGCTTGATACTCCAAACCTGGCTTCACAATATTTTTGTCAACTCCAAGTCCTTCAACAAATGCATTAACATACTTCTCCAAATTGCTCATACTAAATTTCCTCCATATTTATACTTTTTTATTTATCTGTATAAGTAAAAGCTTATACATTTCCAACTACTCGAGATAGTGTAATTGGCAAATCATATCCATCCCACACAAATGATAAGTCCATACTATGTCCCAATGGAACAATTCGGTCAACACCTCGCACTCCATATAATTCAACAAGTTTGTGTATATCATCTTCAAGAGTCTCACCCAAAAATGTAACTGTCTGGCAGTCTTTCTTCAATAATGGAACTATGCTTTCCA
>CAKSGI010000221.1 GCA_934454005.1 uncultured Eubacteriales bacterium
GGTGTAAGAAGCAATTTAAATGCAGGAGATTTATTAAATGTTCGTATTCCTGTTCCGCCGATTGATGAACAAAAGAAAATAGCAGATTATTTAGATAAGAGATGTGGGGAGATTGATGCTAGTACAGCGGAAATACAAGAACAAATAACCACTTTGGAAGAATACAAGAAATCTATTATTTCAGAAGCAGTGACCAAGGGTTTAGATAACAGAGATAATCTAGTTAAATCTAGAGTATTCTATATGTCACCATATAATGAAAATTGGAAACTATCAAAAATCGGATATGAGTGTACCAAATTAAATAGAGCATTCAGTACTGATGATATACCATTATTATGTACAAATAAAGGAGAAGTTAGCAATAGACCAGAAAAAATGACTGGAAAAATGGTTAGCGAAGATAATGCTGTGCAAGGAATACATGAAGGGGATATAGCAATACATGGTATGGATACTTGGCATGGCGCTATAGCAATATCTCCTTATAAAGGGAAAATTACACGTGTTGTTCATGTCTGTGATAGTAAACAAGATAATAGATTTGTGGTTTACTATCTGAAGCATCTAGCGTATCAGCGGGTATATAAACTAATATCTAATGGAATTAGAGAAAATACTAGTGATTTTAGAAGTTGGGAAAAAGTTAAAGATATTTATATTACGTTTCCTAATATAGAAGAACAGAAACGAATTTGTGATTATCTTGATGTCAAAAAATCAGCAATCAATGATATAATTACTGATAAACAAAAACAGATTGAAACTCTTGAAAAATACAAGAAAACCTTGATTTACGAATATGTGACAGGCAAAAAGGAGGTTGCATAATGGATTTTGATGCAATTACATTAGACACGTGTATTCTAAAGTCACAATCATTTAATTTAGAGAATGGTTTATTATCAAGATTTGAGCAATTTTCTAAAACAAAAGATATTATATTTGTAATGTCTGAAATTGTGTTAAATGAAATGATTTCGCACATGGAGGAAGATACTAAAGCATCTATATCAAAGTATAAAGATGCTCTAAAAACAGGGCTATTTTATAGAATTGATGACGATATTACAGAAGAAAAGATAAAAAATGTAAAAAAATTAGATATTAAAAGTATCGTAGAAAAAAGAATAAAAAAATATGTAGATAAGACGGGATTGCAAATAATTCCTACAGATGGCGTTGATATTCAAAAGATAATAGAAAAATATTTCAATAGAAAGCCTCCTTTTTCAGAAAGGAAAAAAGAAGAATTTCCTGATGCCTTAGCATTACAATCTCTTGAAAACTGGGCAGTAAAAGAAGCAAAAAGAGTTCTAGTCATTTCAAATGATAATGATTGGCAAGAATATTGTAAAGACAGCACTAACTTGATTTGTGTGAAGACTATAGAAGAGGCTTTATCTTCATTATACAAAGACGAGAATTTTTCAAAACAACTACTTATTGATATTTTTTCAGACTATGACAAATATGAAACTCTTATGAATTCCATAAATGAAGAAATAATGAACACCAGTGACAAATTATCAATCAATTTAGATGTTGACAGTTTTTATGAATGTGAAGAAAACTATTTAGAGGCTGATTTTATGGATGTTCATTTTCCAAAGCCTGATAGCATAGAAATTATTGATGTTGATAGCAAAAATAAAATCTTTACATTTTCAATTCCTTCTGAACTAACATTTCATATTGAGGCTGAATATGGTTTTTATACTGGGTCTGAAGAAGATTATGTTGAATTTGGCGGCAATACAGTATCTAACGAATACGAATTTAAGAATCAGTTGATAATATCTATAAAACTAAATGATAAAGATTTGAATAGAAGTGAAATCGTATCTGTAGATTATACAAACTATTCACTATATCATTCTATTTCATTGGAACCAGATTATTCCGACTGTTACTATGATTATGAATAAGGTTAAAATATATAAAAGGCAGGTCTATTATGAATATTATCCAATCAGAGAAAGAATATCAGGCATTTATTTTGGATTATCTCAATAAGCAAAATGGCTATGTTATAAGAAAAAATGCCAATTTTGATAGATTCAATGCAATGGATAAAGAATTATTATTTAAGTTTTTGAATGCTACGCAGCCAAAACAAATGGAAACATTGAAGAAAATTTATAAGTCTGATTTGGAAAATACTCTTATCAACTATATCAATAGTGAAATATCAAAACCTAAAAGCAGTTTGTTATCTGTATTCAAGCACGGTATTGATATTGCCAACAGCGTTCATTTAGATTTTATGTTTACAAAGCCTGCAACAGATTTCAATAAAGAAGCAACCAAACAATATGAGCAAAATATCTTTTCAGTCGCAGAGGAAATTTGGGCAAATGATAAAGAAAGAGTTGATGTTGTTATCTTCTTAAACGGTTTTGCCATTATGTCTTTTGAACTAAAGTGCAATCACGCAGGACAATCGTATGAAGATGCTATCTATCAGTATCGCACCGAAAGAACGCCGAATACCCGTTTATTCTTGTTCAAAAGCGGTTGTTTGGTAAATTTTGCAATGGATTTAGAACAAGTCTATATGACAACTAAATTAGAAGGCGAATCAACATTTTTCCTGCCGTTTAATATGGGAAATGGCGAAGGTGTTAATGCTGGAGCAGGTAATCCGCTATTTGAAGACAAATATAGCGTTTCTTATATGTGGGAAGATATTTTACAAAAAGATTCAATTTTGGAACTTATCAGCAAATTTATTCTGCTTGAAGTAAAAGAAAAAGAAGATGAAAACACAGGAAAGAAGTCCGTCAAAGAAAACATTATCTTTCCAAGATTCCATCAGAGAGATGTGTTGCACAAGGTTTTGGATGATGTTTTGGAGAATGGAACAACACAAAACTATCTCATTCAACACAGTGCTGGTTCTGGTAAAACTTATTCTATTGCTTGGTTAGCACACCGTTTGGCATCTTTGCACGATGAACAAAACAAAGTTATCTTTGATAATATTGTGATTATCACGGATAGAGTTGTTGTTGATAGACAATTACAAGATGCTGTAAAGAGTATTGAACACAAGTCTGGTGTTATTAGAGTTATGGATGATAAATGCAATTCATCTGACCTTGCATCCGCCCTAAAAGGTAATACCAAGATTATTGCAACAACAATCCAAAAGTTCCCTTATATTGTTGATGAAGTGGCTAATTTGAAAAAGAAGAAGTTTGCGGTAATTATTGATGAAGCACATTCTTCTACGGCAGGCAAAGATATGATAGCCGTATCAAAGACTTTAGGCGCAGGTGAAATTCAGGACGAGTCATCAACTGAAGACTTGATTGTAGAAGAAATCAATAAACACGGGAAACAAGCCAATGTTTCAGTGTTTGCTTTTACAGCCACGCCAAAACCAACAACTCTAAACCTATTTGGTAGAGTCAATAGTAAGGGACAAAGAGAAGCATTTCACATCTATTCAATGAAACAAGCGATAGAAGAAGGCTTTATTTTAGATGTATTGCAAAATTACATCACTTATGACACATATTTCAAATTAAACAAGGAAATAGAGGAAGACCCACAATATCAGAC
>CAKSGI010000222.1 GCA_934454005.1 uncultured Eubacteriales bacterium
GTACTAGACCTGAAGCAATAAAAATGTGTCCGTTGGTTAAAGAATTAAGAAATGACAGCAATATTGAAACTCAGGTATGTGTTACAGGACAGCATAGGAAAATGTTGGATCAGGTTTTGGAGTGTTTTCAGATAAAGCCTGATTATGATCTTTTTATTATGAAAGATAATCAGACATTGTTTGATGTGACCATCAATATACTCTCGAAAATAAGCGATGTTTTAAAAAATTCTAAACCAGATATTGTCCTTGTCCACGGGGACACCACAACGACGTTTGTGACATCTTTAGCATGTTTCTATCTACAGATTCCTGTCGGTCACATAGAGGCTGGCTTAAGGACACATAATTTGTATTCCCCATTTCCAGAGGAGTTTAATAGACAAGCAGTAGGGATCATTTCAAAATACCATTTTGCTCCTACACAGCAAGCTAAGGAAAATCTTTTGGCTGAAGGGAAAAAACAGGAGAATATTTATGTTACAGGTAATACTGCAATTGATGCATTGGAAACTACTATTAAATCAAATTATAGCCATCCGATTTTGGATTGGGCAAAGGATAGTAGGCTTATCATATTAACGGCTCATAGAAGAGAAAATTGGGGTGAGCCGATGAAAAATATCTTTTGTGCAATTAGAAGAATAGTTGATGAATTTCCAGATGTAAAGGTTGTTTATCCAATTCACATGAATCCCTTGGTTAGGCAAATTGCAAATGATATTTTAAAAGATTGCAATAGAATAAAGATTATAGATCCACTGGATGTTGTTGACTTTCATAATTTTTTAAATCGTAGCTATCTTATTTTTACAGATTCGGGTGGTATCCAAGAAGAGGCTCCTTCTTTAGGAAAACCTGTTTTAGTAATGAGGGATACAACAGAAAGACCTGAAGGAATAAAAGCAGGTACCTTAAAACTTGTAGGTACAGAACAAGAAAGTATCTATCATAGCTGCAAATTGTTACTAGAAAATGAGAGCGAGTATAACAAAATGAGTAAAGCTAGTAATCCATATGGGGATGGCTTTGCTTGTGAACGAATAGTTAGCACATTGCGAGAGATTTTGTGGAGTTAATTATGTGCTGATTTAAAATCTTAATATTTAGTGTTTAAATGATAAGGAGTGTTGGCTTTGAAAAAAGTGCAGTTGCTAAAATTCTTTTCAAAGTTTTTAAAATCAAAAGATATAATTATGTTAGAGAGTTCCTATGGAATAGGAGATAGCTCAGGAGCTTTTTTTAATTATATTATAGATAAAGGATACAATAAAAAATATAAGATTGTTTGGATGGTTAAAGATCCGGATGCTTATAAAAATATAAAAATAAAAAACGTAAAGTTCTACAAAATGAAGGACTTAAGATTTATATTTAATCTTATGAGGGCTAAGTATATTATATATAATGACATTATAATCCCTAAATTGAGAGAAGACCAAACAGTTGTATATCTTAGTCATGGTTGTCCACCAATAAAAAACGTCAAGGGATTAATCAATGTAAAAAGTGATTTATGTATTTCTACATCAGAGGATGTAGTCGACTTAATATCTTATCAATTTTCTGTAGATAGGGATAAGATTTTTATATGTGGTTTACCTAGAAATGATTATTTATTCAAGGACACAAAAGCACTTTCTTTGCTTACTAATAAGAAATATAAGAAAGTGGTTCTTTGGATGCCAACTTTTAGAGAGGCAGATCCTAGCCGTGTGATTAGAAATGATTCTAGTAAAATATATAATTTTGGAATTCCTCTTATAAATAGTGATGATGATTGTTGTGTGCTTAACGATAGATTAAAAGAAAATGATACTTTATTAATTATAAAACCTCACCACTATCAACATAAAAAAGTAAACAAATTAAAACAAATGTCCAATATTGTGGTAATATCGAGTGACTTGTTAAATGAAAAGCAAGTTAATTTATATTCTCTAATCAAGGATTCTGATGCGTTAATGAGTGATTACTCATCAGTTATATTTGATTATCTATTATTGGACAGGCCTATTGGTTTTATATTAGACGATATTGATGACTATAAATTAGGATTTTCGATTGATAATCCACTGGATTTTATGCCGGGAGAAAAAATGTACACCTTTGAAGATTTACTAGCATTTATAAGCCACGTAAGTGAAGGTGTAGACGACTACAAAGAAGAAAGAAGAAAAGTACGAGACTATACAAACAAGTATCAAGACGGAAATAACTGTGAGAGGTTATTGGAATTTTTAGGTTTATATGGAATTTAATATGCAACTAATTAATAAATACAAAAATTTATCTCAGCCTCTAAAGGCATCTATTTGGTTTACCATTTGTAGCTTTCTTCAAAAGGGTATACAATTCATAACAGCACCAATATTTACTCGTCTTCTATCCCCAGAGGATTTTGGAACTGTAAATGTTTATAATTCATGGTTTCAAATACTCTTAATTGTTGTAAGTCTTAATTTATTTCAAGGCGTATTTAATGTTGGTATGATAAAGTTCGAAGACAATCAATATAAATACATGTCTTGCTCTCAATGTATCAGTATATTATTTACTTTGATATTTTTCTTGATTTATATATTATTCTCTAACTTTTGGAATAATGTATTTCAATTACCATCAATTTTGATGATAGCTATGTTTGTTCATATTCTTATTTACCCTTCACTTCAATATTGGTCGGGGCATCAAAGATTTAGTTACAAATATAGAATGCTAATCTTTGTTACACTTTTAACTTCTGTTTTAGAGCCCTTGCTTAGTATTGTTGCCATTAAGGCTTCCCAATACAAAGCGCCGGCAAAAATCTTATCTAGCGTACTTGTGCAAGGTATAATTGGTATAATATTTCTTGTTTATATATTGTATAAGGGAAAAACATTTTATGATAAGAGGTATTGGTCTCATATATTATGTTTTGCGATACCTCTTATTCCCCACTATTTGTCTAGTACTGTCCTTGCCAGTTCAGATCGCATTATAATTGACAAATTATGTGGCACAAGCTACGTTGGAATCTATAGTGTAGGCTACACAATATCCTTGGCGTTAACTATTATTAATACTTCCATTAATAATTCTTTTATTCCTTGGACGTTCAAAAAAATGAAGAGCAAGGAGTATAGTCAAATTTCACCGGCATCTAATCTTATTCTTATTGTTATAGGAGTAATATCTGTTGGCCTAGTAACTTTAGCGCCTGAACTCGTAAAAATTATAGCTCCTGTCGAGTATTATGATGCTATATGGGTAATTCCTCCGGTTGCTATGAGTGTACTATTTATGTTTATGTATAACCTATTTGGCAATATTGAGTTTTACTTTGAGGCAAATAAGTTTATCACAATTTCTTCAGTGTTGGTTGCTATACTAAACATAATACTAAATTATTTATTTATACCCATTTTCGGTTATATTGCAGCAGCTTACACAACATTAGTTTCATATATTCTTTTTAGTGCTTTTCATTATTTGTTCATGAAGAGACTTGTAAAATTAAAAATTGGAGAAGTAAATATATATAATATTAAATTTATTTCTACTTTGGCGATAATCTTTATTT
>CAKSGI010000223.1 GCA_934454005.1 uncultured Eubacteriales bacterium
ATTAAATAACATCCTATTATTATTAATAATAAAACAAATGCATGACTATTTAGTATTTCGCTTACATTCCCATTGTTTATATAATCAATAAAATCACCAAGTATTCTTACTTGATATAATGGTACCAATCCGGCAATCATTGCACAAATAAGAAGAAAAAAGATTATAAAGTTTGCTTTCACATTTTTAATTTGTATTTTTTCTTTATTATTAACTCTCATCAGTACTTTCTTCCCTTTAATAAAAGTTTATGCTGTGGAACAAAGTCCACAGCATAGTTGTCATCCACGTTAAAAGATACAATTATTCACAATGTACTTTTAATGGAGACTCTGGTGATACAACTTCCTCAACCACTTCAAATTCTTCGAATTCGGTTTCCATTCCCATTGTCATACCCTCCTTATATTATTATTTATCAATAAATAACATTAAAATGTTATATCGATATCTTCTAATTTTTCAGAATAACAATCTGATAAAACTTCACAAGAAAAAGAAACTGGTATATTTCGATCACTTTCAAAACAATATTTAGATAAGATATCTTCATATTCTCTACTCTTTTCTGATTCTTGCTTCTTTTTGTACAACGCTAATAAATTAATCTCTCTACAGTATGCTAAAACATCATCAATACATTCAAAACACTTTTGGGCATTGTCATAATCATTTTTCATCATATGAACAATACCTCTCTTTGCATTAATTCTGGATAGATAGAAGCACTGCTCCTCCTTTTCAAAGTTACGATTAGCAAATAATTCAGCTTCCTCTAATAAACTGAGTGCTTCTGTATATTCCTTTTTTATTTTTTTTAAATCAGCTAATAAAATAAAAAACCATATACTACTAAACTTCTCTTTACCTTGAAGTATTGTGTTTTCAGCTTCATGATATTCGCCTAACAATATTAAATACAATGCTTTCATCGAGTAAAAAACAGCCCTATCTTCTTTACTCATTAACGTATGTATTTGTTCTAGATTTTTTTTTGCTTTATTAAGAAATGATGTTTTTAAATATCCAAAATGATGTATCAATACATTTGTTTGTCCAACATCATCTGATGAAATATTAGCATATTCATACAGTTCACCATCATATTTTATTTTTTTATTATTTTTATACAAACGTGTTGTTTTATCATAATAGATACAACCATTTCCCAAGTAATGACATCTAGTAACTTTATATGAATTGTATTTTTCGTCAGGGATATTTACTTTTTCTGTTATTGTTTCATCTCCATCCAGCATTAGTAAATATTCACTACTTATTCCATCAATAATTCTATTTCGAACATCTGCATAATTAGTAAAAGAACAAGTTTTATAATCAATCATTCTATTTTGCAAAATACTAAGCGTTTCATCACTAGAACCTGTATCATAAATATTATAGTCATATTTATATTGGCTAATAAAATCGATACATCTATCAATATATTCTTGCTCATTTTTTATCATCATTCCAATTGTTAACATTATATTGTATCCTTTTTCTTCAAAGTTTTAACATTATATCCATCTTTGACAAGCAATAATGTTGTATTCTTTTTGCTTACCTTGTAATCCTCATATTTATGTTTTTTTAGATAAGATATCAATTCACTTATGTCAATGTCAAAATCGACTTTTATTTTTTCTGACTCGTCAATGTAAATCTCCATAAGATATCGATTATGAACATACTTAGCGATATTAATCAATATAATATTGTCAATGAAATTATCAGTCATGAATAAATCAAAATATTTCCAAATATCCCTTTTAGACATATTTTCTATATCATTCATACCTCTTTCAGCCATCCACGAATGCCAAATATCATACAATTCTATTTCTGATAGATTATGAATTGTGCAATATAAATAATAGGCATAAGAAAACATTTCAACGATAATGCAGTATACTGTAGATATTTCACTAAGATACTCCATCGGAATATCCGATTTTACATTATAAAATGAACAAAACATCTCTGGATATTTCTTAATTAATTCGATGTCTTCATTCATCCTTACACCATTATCATATTCAATACCTCTAGAAAAGGCATTTCCTTTCCATAAATATAAATCTTTTGAATAATTTTGAAGTACTGTTGTACCAGGCAAAGGACTAATAATTTGCATAAATGGATAACAGTTTCCAACAAGTGAAGACATAAGAATTAAATGCAAGGTTTTTCCTAAATCTTCTAATTCTTCACCTGGTATTCCTACAACAAATGAAAGAGAAGGTATGATACCACTTTCTATCGTATTCTGTATAGATGAATATACATGATCAAATCTAATATTTTTTCTCATGATCTTGAGAACTTTTTCAGAACCTGATTCAACACCATATAACAATCTTTCGCAACCAGCTTCTTTCATCATTTTTAATGTTTCCTTTGAAACATTTAATCTACATCTGCAATTCCATTTAATAAATAAATTATTTTCTTTTAGTTGTGTACAAAAATCACGCACATAATTTTCATCAAAAGTAAAAAAATCGTGAACCAAATAATATTCATCAGGTTTAAATTTTTCAAGCTGTTTAATTTCTTCAATAACCTTATTAATAGATTTATATCGCACTTTTCGATGCCAAAGAATACAATTACTACAGAAAATGCAGTTATAAACGCATCCTCTTCCGGATTCGATTAATACTGTCATCGTTTCTCCTAATTTCTTGTATTCTTCCATTGAGTTAACTAAATGGTATGCAGGAAATGGTAAAGTATCCAAATCAGTTATCAGTTCTTCATCATCATTTCTAACTACTTTATCGTTATCTCTAAATGTTATTCCCTTTACATCATATAAGCTTTCATTTTTCAATAATTTTTCTATCAAATTTGGAATAACTATTTCTCCCTCACCTCTTGCGACACAATCAACATATGTGAATTCTCTCAATGTATCTTCATCTAAAAAAGAACTATTATGTCCACCAAAAATAATTTTTATTGTAGGATCAATTTCTTTTATTCGTTTAGCTATATTTATACACGTAGGATATGTGACACATTGAGTGGATAAGGCAACAATTCGCGGATTGCAATTCATAATTTCTTTTACAGAATTGTCATATATATTTTCATCTGAAGCCAATTCCCCATTTCTCATTTTAAAAATCAAGTCTTTCACTACTACATTAATTCCTCTTGCCTCTAATGCAGCACCTATTGAAAGCAACCCTAATGGTGGGGTCACATAGTAGGCATCAATTCTCATATGTGGCGGGAATACTAAACAAACTACATCATTCATACTTTTTCTCTTTCCGTTATAATAACTTTTGCTTAATTAATATGTTTCTTAAATTTTCATCCATTTGTGAAGTATCATTGGCATTTTTTTTAATTTCTTGGTACGCATTAAAAGGTATCTTGTAAACTCGAACATTTTCATCATGTTTACAGACTATATAATAACTATTAGTGTTTTTATTATTTTTAATATCATAAGCAACTTCTAATAGAAATTTATCTGTTATATACTCAATATAGTCATTTCTTTCTTCTCCAATAATAATTGAGTATATTAGTTCTTCATACAACAC
>CAKSGI010000224.1 GCA_934454005.1 uncultured Eubacteriales bacterium
GTGTATCATTATGACAAAAACAAAAAGGAATTGACCGTAGCATCTGATGCACCAAACAAAAGCCTTGATGACAATATAGTAGCAGAGCCGTTAAGTTATGATAAATCAGAAAAAACATTATAGGTGTTGTAATGGAGAAAAAAGTAGAAATTGAAACAATGGAAGATATGGTGAAAATTATAAATTCAGGAAAAGAAGAATTTATTTTTATATTGGAATGGAAGGATGAAAAGGATGGAGATGAATAACGACTTTAAACTGGATGTTGTGTCAGTAAGGCTGGTAAAAGAAGCTCCAATCTTTTCTGATGTGAAAATCACAACTCCGGAGATTGCAACATGGCTTATTGGGAAATATTTATGCGAAATGGATAGAGAGGTTTTGTGTGTAGTCAATTTAAAAAGTGATAATACGCCAATCAACTGCACTATGGCAAGTGTAGGTTCGCTTAATCAATCGCTTGTGAGTCCAAGAGAAATATTTAAAACAAGTATTCTTTCAAATGCTGCAAATATGTTACTAATACACAATCATCCTTCGGGCTCGTTAAATCCATCAAAAGAGGATATTGAAATAACAGACAGGCTTATTCAGTTGACGGATTTAATGGGAATCCCTCTACTTGATCATATAATTGTGGGAGGAAATAATATAGAATATTTCAGTATGAGAGGAAAGGGGCTTATGTTTCATAAAAGGGAAAGATATGAGCAGGATTATAATAATCTTAAATTTAACGGAAATGAAAGCACTTTAGTTGCTGAAAAAGAGAGAACTAGGAGATAAAATGGAAGATAGCTTTACTAAAAAAGAATTAGAACTTGCAAAATCTGTTGATTTATGTGAGGTGGCTTCATCACTTGGATATACGGTGAAAAAGATAGGAAAGTATCATACGTTAAAAGAGATGGATTCAATACGAATATATGGCAAAACTAATTGGTATCGTTGGTCAAGACAGAATGAAAAAGGAAGTAATGGAGGTTCACAGATAGATTTTTTAAGAGTATTTGCAGGAATGGATATTAAGGAAGCAGTATTTTGGCTGCTTGATTTTGCCGGTTACAAAAGAACGGAAAGTTGTAGTACAGGTTTAACATTAAAACATAGCGTGAAAAAGATTGCTACAGAAAAAAATAATATAAAATTTGTACTTCCACAACCGTCAGAAAACAATAATTTTTTATATTCATATTTGCAAAGCAAAAGAAAAATAAGTAAAAAATGTATCGATTTCTTTGTGGACAAAAATCTGATTTATGAATCTAAAGGATATCATAATATAGTCTTTAAGGGAAAGGATGAAAATGGAATAACAAGGTTTGCTAGTATGAGAGGAGTTTTTGATAAGAACGGTTATGTTTTCAAGTGTGATGTAAAAGGTAACGATAAAAACTATGGCTTTAATTTTGTAAATGATAAATCCGATGAATTAGAAGTGTTTGAGGGAGCAATTGATTTGCTAAGTTATTGTGATATTTATGATGATTATAAGACTAATAAATTGGCACTTGGAATGATTGCAGATGCACCATTAGAAACTTTTCTAAAAGAAAATCAAAATATAAGAATAATTAGATTATGTCTTGATAATGATGGACCGGGAAGAGTGGCATCATCTATATTGAAGGATAAATATGAAAGCAGAGGATATAAGGTTATGGATTTACCACCGCCAAAGGAATATAAAGATTATAATGATTGGATTAAGAGCTTAAGAAGTAAAAAGACAATTACCATGGAAAAGTACAGGTAGTTATTGGAAAATTTTGAGTAAATTATAAAAAGTACAGGAAAAAATATCATGGAATAAATAAAAGGGAAAAAACATTAATGTAAATACTCACAGAAAAATGTGAGAAGTCAGGTAAAAAAGTTGAGGGGATTTTTAATTTCCAATATATTTCTATGTAAATATATAACATTTGTAAAAAAAGGGGTATTAGGGGATGTTCCCCTAACAAGAAATGGCATTTGTATCACAAAATGCGTATCTTGCGACCGACAGGTCGTTACCGGGGAAGGTGGCTTTGAAGTCTTAACAAAATACGGATAAGAGGAGGTGAAATTACAGGTGGCAGACGTATGTGTAATATTTACAAAGGCAGAGGAACTGATTGAATGGCTTGATGAGAATGACATTCTTATGAACCTTACGGATAAAGAGGCAGGACTGCTTCTTTCCTATATGGAAGGACATGGATACAGTATTGGTGCAAGAGGGGATAAACTTGTGAGAGTTGATACCACAGAGATTGATGAGGTTCTGGAGGACTATTCAATAGATGATGTAATAGATGCAGTGTTTGACTGGAATTATGAACTAAAAGCAGAAGCGGATAAGGCGAGGAGAAATCCCGACAACTTTATTGATTTCTGTGAAAAGCAGGACAGATATGAAAGTCTTGTGAAAGATGAACGGATAATAGAAAAAATGTTTGAACGTACAGTTTACGGAAAGATGATAATTTATACATTGAATAAGGTATCTCTTGTGAAATGAGAAAGAGGGTGATGCAAATGGCAGATAACAGACACAAGGTTGTAAAGCATTTCAGATTTACCGAGTCTGAAGCACGAACATTAAGGAAACATGCAAAAAAATACGGCATGACAGATTCGGATTACATGCGTTTTATTTTAAGCCAGAAGCCGGCGGATTATCCGGAAATAAGACTGATGCTTTCCGGTCTTATCAATGAAATAAACCATATAGGAAACAATATTAACCAGATTGCAAGGAAAAACAATGCAGGATTTTACAGCCATGATGACATGGAAAGTCTGAGGTCCTATATGAGAAAACTGATTAACGCTACAAGAGAAGTGGAAAAGAAAATTGGCAGTAACGAAGGTACTTAACATAGGAGACTGTGGCAGCGGTTATCATGGAAAGCATTTAAGGGCTGCAATTGACTATATCAAAGATTCTGAAAAAACGGACGGAGGAAGGCTGGTCGGTGGAATTAACTGTCAGCCGGATTTTGCCTACGACAAGATGAAAAGTACAAAGGTGAAGTTCGGCAAAACAGATAAAAGACAGGCATATCACTTCATTATATCTTTTGAGGCAGGTGAGGTAAGTGATGATACAGCTTTTAAAATCACGGAAAGATTTGCAAGAGAGTATATCGGAGATGACTATGAGGTTGTGTTTTCCGTGCATAACAATACGAATCATAAACACGGTCATATTATATTTAACAGTGTAAGTGTAAAAACCGGTAAGAAGTACCGTTATGAAAAAGGCGACTGGGCGAAATATATACAGCCACTTACAAACAGACTATGTGAAGAGTATGGTCTTTCCAAGATAGATATCAATGCTGACGGAAAAGGAAGAAATGAAAGATATAAAGAGTGGAACACATACCGTGACGGAAAGTTCATATGGAAAGATATGGTAATAAGGGATGTTGATTCCTGCATCCTTCAGGCATCGACTTATGACAGCTTTTTAGGACTGCTGGAAGAAAAAGGATATAAGATAAAGCAGGGAAAACATATGGCAGTCTTTATGCAGGGAATGAAACGGTATATGAGAGTTGATACACTT
>CAKSGI010000225.1 GCA_934454005.1 uncultured Eubacteriales bacterium
AATTCATCTACACTTTTGACATGTTTATTAAAACGATACTTCTAAAAAATTATGGTGAGAAACTCTAAAGACGGGTAAAATCAACTTGGAAGTTACTGAACAACTAAATTCCATTTGTATCTTTATAAACTGGAATTTAACTTTTCACTTCAGGATTCCTAAACTCCCGTGATAGTTACTTGAAATAAAATATCTTAATAATATAATGTATATTGCTACGCTTTAAGAATTTAATAAGAATAACAATTCTATAAGTGGTTTATAATTTATTATACATAGATTGGAAATGAGATATATGACTGAGAACCTAAAGGATTTTATTTTGAATAAAAAGAATATAATTTTATTTTGGCTTTCTTACTGTTTTTTTGAACATTTTGTTACTAGAATAGTTTTAGCCGAAACGATAAGAGCGACTTTGTGGAGAGCGTTCTGGTTTATAGATATTCTATGGGCAATAATCATTTTAATAGATGATTTTAAGCACACTAGAATAAATCTTAATGATAAGAATAAATTGTTATTAGTAATATTTACTGGTTTTACTACAGTTAGCTGGGTAATTAAAGCACCAGTTCATAATGTTTATTATTTTTGTACGTTAATTACACTTTTTGAGCAGGCTTTTATATTTTATAGATTTGGATTAGAAAATAATATTGATGAAATAAAAAAAATAATAAATATTACTGCATATATGTTTGTTGGATTAGTTTTCTTATATACTGCTAGTTCTTTATTATTTTATGTTTTAGGGTATCAAGAAGTAACTTTTATGGATGGTACTGTAATACACATGCATTGTGTTGAAAATTCACTTTCTCATAGTAAAAGATATATGGGTATTTGGAGCTGGTGTACAACAGCTTCATTTGATTGCTATTTAGCAATACTATTACATTTGTATTTGATTGATAATAAGAGTAATAAGCTAGTTCATATAGCTGGTATTATTTTAAATAGTATTATGATTTATCTGGCTGATTCACGCACATCATTAATGATTTTAGCTGTTATTGCTTTCTCAAATGTTTTCTTTTCAATGCTAAAAAAGATAGGGAAAGTTAAAACACTTAAATACAGCAGGATATTTATTGTTGTATTGCTAATGTTAACTGTTGTTTATTTAGTAACTTTTAAATCAGATACTTTAGCGCTTTTAATAAATTCTCCAGACGAAACATTACAAGCTTTAACAACGGGTAGATTTAATATGGCAAAAGGGATTTTAGAGACAATTAAAGGGGATTTGCTATTAGGTAAAGGCTATGCGAATAATGATTTTATTCTTAATAAATATGGCATAGTACATCCACACAATCTGTTTTTGGCACTCCTTTTATATACAGGAATACCTGGATTAGTTTTATTTATTAGTTTTCTTGTTTTGAATGTGATATCTATGCGTAGTAAGTTTAGCTTGCTGTTAGCTAATAATTTAAAGTGGATATTTGTACTTGTGGTATGTGTTTTCATTGAATCTATATTTGATATAAGTATTATTGGTGCTTCACCATTAAATATTCAGACATTTTTCTTTTGGTTAAGTTTAGGAATTGTTTCAAACGAACAACTAAAAAATAATTTATAGACATTTATTAGATGTTTTTACTATCGATAAGGCTATTTAGATGAATTTATAACGTTTTAGTATATTTCACATGATAAAATGTTAAGGTCAATAAGAGATTTTAAGTTTTAGAAAAGGAATTTAGTGAGATATGAAAATACTAGTTACAGGTTCAAATGGATTTATTGGAAAGAATTTATGTTTGTTCTTAAAAGAAAGACAATATGAAGTATTAAGCTTTGATCGAGATACGAAAGAATCTTTAGAAAGCTTAGTGAAAAGATGTGATTTTGTAATGCATTTAGCAGGTATAAATAGACCTAAAGAAGAAAGTGAATTTAATACTGGTAATGTTGGCTTAACAGAAGAGTTAATTAATTTACTTAAGAAAAGTGCTAGAAAGATACCATTATTATTAAGTTCAAGTATTCAAGCCGAAAGAGATAATCCATATGGAAGAAGTAAGAAAGAAGCTGAAGATGTAGTATTTTCTTATGGTAAAGAAACAGGTGCTAATGTCTATGTATTTAGACTGGATAATGCTTTTGGTAAATGGTGTAGACCTAATTACAACAGTGTAGTAGCTACATTTTGCTATAACATTGCTCATGGATTAGATATACAAATAAATGATCCAGAAGCATTAATTAAATTTGTATATATTGATGATATTTGTGATGCGTTTATTTCATGTATTGATAGAGAAGGTAGTGAAGATATATTAGCTATTCCTCATTTCTATAATGTTAAGTTAGGAGAACTTGCTAATTATTTATATACATTTAGAGATAGTAGAAATACATTAGATATTCCACATATGGAAGGCTTTGAAAAGGTACTATATAGTACATATTTAAGTTATTTGCCAGAAAATGAATTTTCTTATGATTTAAATAGTCATGAAGATAATAGAGGTTCTTTCACAGAGTTTTTACATACAGAAACACAAGGACAGGTAAGTGTAAATATATCTCATCCTGGTATTGTAAAGGGTAATCACTATCATCATACAAAGAATGAGAAATTTTTAGTTGTAAAGGGTGAAGGTGTTATCCGCTTTAGAAAAATCAATGAAACAGAAGTAATTGAATATCATGTCAGTGATAAGAAACTGGAAGTAGTAGATATTCCTGTTGGATATACACATAATATTGAAAATACTGGAAAAGAAGATATGGTTACGATTATGTGGGCTAATGAAACATTTGATCCTGAGAGTCCAGATACATTTTATGAAGAGGTTTAAAAGTGAAAGTAGCATTTATTAATTCTGTTGCAGGATTTGGTAGTACAGGAAGACTTGTTTCTACATTATCTATGATGGATGAAGTAGATGGTAAAGTTTACTATGGAAGAAAGAAAGATAGTTCTAATGTTATTTCTATGCGTTTTACTGGAAATATTGGAAACGTAACGCATGCACTAGGTACATATCTATTTGATGACCATGGTTTTCATAATGCAATGGAAACGAAAAGAATGCTTAAAGATTTAGATGCATTTGATCCAGATATCGTGCATTTACATAATTTGCATGGTTATTACGTGCATGTTGGGGTTTTATTTGATTATTTAAAAAGAAAAAATAAAAAAGTTATCTGGACATTACATGACTGCTGGAGTTTTACAGGACATTGTGCACATTTTGATGGTATAGGATGTAACAAGTGGAAAGATAAATGTTATGATTGTCCAATTACTAATGAATATCCTTTCAGCTGGAATAAGCATAATGTCGCAAAGAATTACGAAAGAAAAAAAGAAATATTTACTTCAATTAAAGATAATCTAACGATTGTTACACCTTCTTACTGGTTAGAAGAACAGGTGAAAGAATCTTTTTTAAAACAGTGTAAGGTGATGACTATACATAATGGGATTAATTTAAATGATTTTAAATATACAAAAAGTTCATTTAGGGAAAAATATCATTTAGAAGATTTGTTTGTTGTATTAGCAGTAGCGAGTGTCT
>CAKSGI010000226.1 GCA_934454005.1 uncultured Eubacteriales bacterium
TTCTCGGTCAGTCCGCGCGTGACCTTTTCGGAAAGTTCAGCCGAATAGTATTCCGCCATGCCTTCAAGCATTGATTCAAGCAGAATGCCCTCTGCACCGGCTGAGATAGCCTCAGTTGCGGAAACGACCTTTACGCCGTTATTTTTCAAAATGCGTTTGTAGTGCGCCGAATCGTATTTATCCCGTGCAAAGCGATCAAGTTTCCAAACAATAACGACTTCAAATTTTTTGCCTGCACTGTCTTTTATCATACGCTGAAAGTCAGGTCGGCGGTCAGTTCTCGCAGACAACGCGCGGTCGATGTAGTTTTCAATGATTTGAATATCATTTTTCTCGGCAAAAGCCTTGCATTCACGCAACTGGCCTTCAATAGATTCTTCACGCTGATTATCCGAAGAATATCTTGCATAGATTACGCCTTTCATTTTCTTCACCTGCCTTTCTTTTGGAGTGTATAACATAAGTTTCCCTTGATGTTATCTGGATTTTGGGGTGTTAGGTCTATCCCTAACAAGTGAATTTGCTGTAGCAAATTCAGTGCTTGCTGCGACAATGCCGGACTATGGACTTGGGATTACATAGTTGTTGCTTGTGAAGGCAATGCCTCTTCTAATCCATATTTTTAATCATATCACATTTCTTTGCTTTTGTATATATGATTCTCCAAATTTCGTTGAATTTTTCAAAGTTAGGTTGATTTTTGCCTAAAAGTATGTTATAATACAAAGTGAATAATTGTATTGGGGGCACAATATGACTCGCTCTTATAATCGTCTGCTAAAATTGATGATTGATAGAAGAATAAACAAAACTCAACTAAGAAAACAAGCAGGAATAACCTCAAACGCTATGGCAAAAATCTCAAAGGATGAGCCGGTTTCGATAGAGGTTCTTGAGAAGATATGCGGAGTGCTTGAATGCAATATTGCAGATATTGTTGAAGTATTGCCTAATGACGGGAGTTCCAATGAAAAATTTTAAATTTATAGACTTGTTTTCCGGTATAGGTGGGTTTCATCAAGCAATGTCTAATCTTGGCGGAAAATGTGTCTTGGCATCAGAAATTGATGAATATGCAATTTCATCATACTATGAAAACTATAAAATTGATTCGGCACATGATATTACAAAAATCGATGATAAGGATATTCCGCAATACGATGTATTATGTGGTGGTTTTCCTTGTCAGACTTTTTCAAAAGCGGGAAAACAATTGGGCTTTTCTGACGAAACCAAAGGAACGCTCTTTTTCCAAATCGTAAGAATAATTAAGTCATCAAAGCCTAAATACATAATTCTCGAAAATGTTAGAAATCTTGCTTCGCACGATCACGGAAACACCATGAAAGTAATCAAGGGTGCACTCAATGAACTTGGTTACAATTTTAAAGTTGTTATAATGAGTCCTCACCAACTTGGTGTGCCCCAATTAAGGGAAAGGGTTTACATATTAGGTGTTAGAAAAGACATATTTTCCGGCGAATTGGAGTTCAGTATCCCAAATAAAAAAAAGAGTGATATAGATATCTATACTGTAAATATTATTGAGGAAAAGGCATCCAATAAATACAGAATAAATGAACACGAGATTCAAGTATTAACCTGCTGGGACGAATTTCACAGAGGCATAAAAGAAAAGACTCTCGGGTTTCCAATATGGATGAGCGAATTTGGATCAAATGAAGATATTTCCGAATTACCAAAATGGAAAGCGGATTTTTGCCGTAAAAATAGGCAACTGTATTTAAACAATAAAAGTTTTGTAGATAACTGGTTAAAAAAGTGGGATTATTTAAAAACATTTACCCCTACCGAAAGAAAGTTTGAATGGCAAGCCGGTGAATCCATTGATACAATATGGGATGCGTTTATACAGTTTAGACCATCGGGCATTCGGGTTAAACGCCCCGACGCTTTTCCCGCACTTGTAGCGATGGTTCAAATACCAATAATTGGAAAATACAAGCGCCGGCTCACTCCGAGAGAAGCAGCAAGATTACAAAGTTTCCCGGATTCATTTATTCCAAATGCAAATGACCATCAAGCATATAAGCAATTTGGGAATGCGGTGAATGTTAATTGTGTAGAATATTTAGCAAAGCAATTATTTGCATACGGAGAAAAGGAGGACAATTAATAATGGAGCAAGTATTAAAAAGTGAACAAATTGCGCCAAACACTTCGCTGATTATAGATTATGATCAACCCCTTAGATCCTCAAAGGATATTTGTAACGCTTTTGCACGAGCATTGGGTGTATCATGTTCAATCGAAAAATATCATGAAACGAAGACTGTATATAAATATAATCACAATGGTATTACGCACTATTTTCTTGCTGGTGCTATCACATATTTGAGCAAACCTCACCCCATATTCAAAAAGAGATATCAATTAAAATTTTGGTTTAAAGATTTTTATAAAGATTATCGTGATGCACCTAACACAATAATTCATTTAATTGGTTTATATCATTATGAGGGTTTGATTGTTTTTGTAGAATTTGAATTAAAAGACTATATAGAAAGAAAATTAAACTCGAGCGCTGCGCATGTATATTCAAACGACATATTTCAAGCAGTAACAAATGGTTACTTTAGCAAAGTTGATAGAAACGGCAATCACATTACATCTATTTCAAGCAGATACTTCGAACAATACTTAGATGGTAAAGTCAAAGAAAATCCGTTATTTGAACTGTTCAAGACATTTAACGCATCATTTTGTTTTGACAAGTGGATCAGTGCAAAACAAGCAATTACTCAAATGAAACAAGGCAATTGGTATCAATGGAAAGGCACTGAGTGGCCGGGTTGGTTCCTCGAATTTGAGGTTGCCGGATTTGTTTCTCGAGAGCACTGTGAAGCACAAATGCTCTATATCGGCAATCTGAAGGACGACTCTATGCTTGACTTTGATCTGCTTTTCCCGAAAGATCATTATTACGGCGATTTAAAGGCAAGTGATATCAATCATTCAGAAGCGCCGGGAAATGATCAAGAAGCCGTGCTAAATGCCATAAATCAATGTGGTAGATTATGGTACATTATTTATGAACATGATACAATAAAAGACACTGATAGACAGAACGAGATGGCAATAGAACGAATGAATTTAATTGGAAATCCGTATAGAATTGGAGATAAGATTTCTTATGCGAGCAGAATGAAACACTCTGTTAATTTTAGGAGAATGCGAATCTACGAACTGAACAGAGTTAACATGAATGAGGCTCTGACTGTTTTCAATCAAGGACATCAGCCTGATGGCTCAGCAAGACGCCCCAAGTTTTTGATCAATAAACAAAACATTGATAACTGTATTGTGTTTTCATATGATGTATAATGGAAATGAATCATCAAGTAACAGTAGGCAGTATGTTCGCAGGAATTGGCGGAATATGTTTGGGTTTTAAAACAGCAGGTTGTAAGATTGTTTGGGCAAATGAGATAGATTCGGCCGCCTGCAAAACATATAGGCATAATTTGGGATCTGATTATTTAGTAGAGGGAGATATTCGTACCATCAACAAAAATGAGATT
>CAKSGI010000227.1 GCA_934454005.1 uncultured Eubacteriales bacterium
ATATAAGATAATTGGAAATGCTGTTCCGCCTTTGTTAGCATTTAATATTGCTAGAAGATTACAAGATAATTGGACCATGTATTTTGGAGGGTAATATGTCACAGAAAAGATTATTAGCATATATTGAAAAATTATATAGTGTACAGGGAAATATAGAAAGAAAACTTCAAGAGAAAAAAGCTCAAGAAGCCGATAAATTTAAAATGTCGGGTACAGATTTTGAGACGGTAGTATATGACAGCTTAATTGAGGCTGGCTTTGATAAAGAATCTATTACGCATAGTACACAGAAATTTCCAGATTTTATACTTGAAGATAAAACAGATGGTGACAAATTAGGCGTTGAAGTAAAAAAGACTGATTCTTCAAAATGGGAAGTGATTGGGGGAAGTATATATGAAAGCTTAAAAAATGACATTGATGATACCTACATAATGATGGCAAAACTTGGCGGGGATAAACCGGAAGTACGATTGCGGAGATATGAAGAATGTATAGCAGATTTAAAGGTAACACATAGTCCTAGATTTTATCTGAATATGGATTTAGAAGAAGGAGAAGATTATCTTACTAGAAATGATGCTAAGGATTTATTGGAACTATCTGGCGATGATTTAAATCGTAAAATTAGAAAATTGCTAAGAACACAAAAATCGACTTGGTGGAGTGGCGGTGAAACAACAGCATTTTCGGATTTGTCAAAAGAAGAGAAGAATATCTATTTAAATGAAGGAATAGCATTGTTTCCGGAAGTATTCAAGGGTGATTATCACAATTTCACTCCTTGGCTTGTATATAGTTGTTTTGTATGGTGTGGAAATGTAAGAGATATTTTCTCTGCCGGAGGCAATAAATTTATTGATGATAGTGGAATATATGTATCAGCTGTGATGTATCGTGCATTAGAAAATGCACAAGAAATCAAGTTAAGAATATTTGATATGACAGATGAAGAGATGACAAAATTTTGGGGAAGTGTTATAGAAGATAAAGTCGAGAGAGTGAAATATTGGCTAGGCTTAGTACAACAAAATTTACGTTTCTCTAATGATCTAATGCAGAACAATTTGTCATTATCTATTTTCAATGGGATGAGTGTTGATAAAGTTAAGAACGAATTGGAAAAGATATATATTGCAGGATTGCACGACAAAATTCTTTAAGGAAAAATTATATTGAAAAGGAGCAGAGAAATTGCCGGAAATTAAAATAACAATAGAAAATTGCAATAATATTTCTAAAGGAGTAATTTCTTTAGAAGAAGAAAAACTTAATATAAGATATGGAATGAATGGAACTGGTAAGTCGACATTATCAACTGCAATTTCATTATTTAGTCAAGGCAAGCCTATGGACGAATTAAAGCCATTTGGAAGTGACGATGAGATTATACCTACAATTAGTATTGATGGGGATATTCAAGGCGTTAGAGTATTTAATGAAGAATTTGTTAATAATATGGTTTTTAAGGAAAGTACAGTAATTGATAATGCCTTTGATGTATTTATTAGAACCTCAGACTATGAACAAAAAAGACAAAATTTGGATAACAGACTTCTTAGGCTAAAAGTAGATATAGATGAGAAACAACCAATAATTCAGTTGAAAAATGATATTGCAGCTTTCGCTGGAAAATTAGAGCTTAATGCGGCTGGAAAAAGTATAAAGAATAATACCAATTATAAGGCTATTATCAAGAAAAATAATGTGTATAATATTCCAGAGGGACTTAAAAGGTACTCTCCAATTATATCAGATGATCAAATTTGTATTAATTGGATAGATTGGAAATCAAGAGGAGAGGCATTTGATACTAAAGGCATATGTCCATACTGTTCAGATGAATTAAATGCTGGATTTACAGAAGAAAAGCAAACATTTAAGGAAACATATAAGAAATCAGATGCTCAGAATTTGAAAAATATGTTAGATTTATTTGAGAATTTTCATAAATATATGCCAGATGACAAGTTTGCTTCTATCATAGCCTGTATTAAGGAAGAGAAAGAAGAAAGTGCAATAAGTGCAATCTTGAAAACATTTATGAACGAATATGTTCATATTTCAACTCAACTTAATAAAATTTCATATTTTGATAAAAATGTGTTTAAGAAAACAAATATTAATGATATAGATAAAGTTTTAGAAGACATGAAGTTTGAAAAAAGTATCTTTAACTTTTTCGCAAGTGATGGATTTTATGAAATAGTTGATGAGGTAAATGATTCTATTGAGGAGTTGAGAAAAGAGGCAATTGATATAAAGGCTGCAATGGGAAAACTACAAAGTGTATTAAAGCAGACTGTTGCAACATCACAAAAAGATATAAATAATTTTCTTGAGTCTGCAGGTATAACATATCAAGTTGGAATTAATCTAGATGAAAATGGACAGGCCATTGCGACGTTGCAATATATAAATAATAAAAAATTAGTTGAAGTTGATAAAATCAGGAAACATTTAAGCTGGGGAGAGCGAAATGCTTTTTCTTTAGTGTTATTTATGTTTTATGCTATTAGTGAAAATGCAAAACTTATTGTCTTAGACGATCCTATTTCATCATTTGATACAAATAAGAAATATGCAATAATACACAGAATGTTTTCTAAACAGAGTGGTATTTTGCCAAGAAGTTTTTACAAAAAAACAGTATTAATGTTGACACATGATTTTGAACCAATTATTGATTTTGGAGTAGTAGGTAAGTTACCAGAAGATGCTCTTGATTCTAAATTTATTAAAAATAATCAAGGGGTTTTAACTGAGAAATCTATAGATTATAAACAGGATATAAAACCTGTAGTACAGGCATTGGCAGCTTACATAAAAGATGATACATTAGGAATTGTGCATAGAATTGCTTTTTTGAGGAAATATTATGAACATAATGGGACAGGAAACCATAAGGAGGCATATGATGTTTTATCTTCATTAATACATGGTCGAGATAAGTGCAAATATGCTAATAATTCAGAAATGCCACAGGCAGAGATTCAAAAGGGGTGTACTGAAATTAAGAAATGGATACAGAACTTTGATTATGATGAATTATATAAGAATGTTTATAATGAAGAGAAATTAGCAGAGCTATATTTTGCAGAAATGAACGATTATTTGAAAATTCAACTATTTAGAGCTCTTTTTGAAGTGAATCCAAGTAGAGAAATAAAAGAAGAAGATGTATTAGTAAAGTTTATAAATGAAAGCTATCATATAGAAAATGACTATGCTTATTATTTGGATATGGTGAAATTTGAAACAGTTCCAGAATATATCGTCAAAGCTATTGATGATTATATGGAGAGGACTTATTCAAAAGCGTGATACCCATATGATACCTGAATTTTTGAAAACATAAAATAATTGTGATAAAAGGTGAAATAATCGCCATTAAAAGCTCTAGAAATCAAGCTTTCACAGTGATAATAAGTTTTTCCGCTGGGATTCAGTGTATTCATATAGGCTGTGAGACTGAGTATTTTGTTATCTAAAATATGGCAGAAAAGCTATGTAGATGGAAAGCCGGATTACGCGGATG
>CAKSGI010000228.1 GCA_934454005.1 uncultured Eubacteriales bacterium
GTGATTTTCTTAATTCTAAATCATTTAATAATTCTTTCATTGCCAAAGTTAAATTCCACACAAAATTCTCATCATAATTCACAAATAGAGAAGCTTTTATATTTGTAAATTCAGGAATTCCTCCAATATTAGTCACAATTGTTGGTAGTCTACTAGCCCTAAACTCCAACATTGTGAGAGAACAGGCTTCATTACAAATAGAAGGAACACATAATATATCAATTAACTCATAATACTTATATAAGTCAGAATTATTAATATAACCTGTAAATTGAACCTTATCTTTGCAATCACTAATTTCTTTTTCTAGATTTAAAATATATTCACTCTTTTTTGCATTGGCAAAATTTGAGGAACCTACAATTAACAATTTTATATGATCGTTGTTTATAGCTTTTATAGCTTTTATTAATTCCAAAACGCCTTTAATCTCTACAAGTCTTCCACAATACAAAATAACAAAATCATCCTTTTTAAAGCCAAATTTTTTTATTAGTTCTTTTTTGTCTTTACTATCATTTTTCTTAGTAAATTTAGATAAATCTATAGCATTTTTTAAAACATTATATACTTTTATATCTGAACTTTTTTTGAACTCTTCAGTTACATAATTACTTACTCCTATCACTTTAGAGAAAGTTTCATCAATTGCTTTGTTACTATGCCACTCGTGATGAAGATGTAAAATCATTTTGCTTCTATCAAAATATTTTAATATTCTTTTATAGGATGCATATTCTCCACCCTCCATTACAATATAATCAAAGTTTTTATTTTTAATTTTGCTAATAACAAAATGATTATAAGTACATAAATTTTTATTAAATAATTTATTCATTGACTTAAACAAACATGAAATAAAATAATATATTATATTTTTCTTAACATATATAAATTCAGTGTTTTTATAATCCTTGCTCATCATATAAGCTTTCTTGTTGTAAGGAGCAACTATTGTCAAATCTAAATCATCATATTTTTCATTAGCATCTGTAATTAGTGTAACCAAATTTTCAATTGCTCCTCCTAAAACCGCTGGAACCGTCAATTTATTAGGAACTATCAAACAAACTTTTTTCAAATTATCACCTACTCTAATTTTTTGTTTTTTTATAGATTGGGTTAATACACTTCTAAATCTTCAATTGAAATATTATACTAAATTATATAATTGACTATTTAGTTTCTTTCAAAATCAAATCTATTGCTTCTCTTACAGCACCTTTGCCACCAGAAATACAACATACATGATTTACTACTTTTTTTACAGCTTCTATTGAATCAAATGGGCAAAATGAATAACCAACGCTTCTCAAAACTTCCATATCATTTATATCATCACCAATATAAGCTACTTCACTTAAATTAATGTTAAATTCAGCACAAATTTCTTTTAAACAATCAAGTTTATTTTTTATACTTTGATATATATTATTTACTCCCAGTTCTTTCATTCTGAATTCAACTATTTGTGATTTCCTACCAGTGATTATAACTGGTATTATATTATTTTTTATTAATAGCTGTATTCCCAAACCATCTTTGACATTAAATGATTTAAATAATTCACCATTTTCGGAAATATTAATGTTTCCGTCAGTTAAAGTTCCATCAACATCCATAGCAAATAGTTTTATCATTAGTTTTTTTCCTCATCATTTATATATTTTTCATATACGCTTTTTGCATAATCTTCATAAAATGAAATCTTTTTATCGTCTTCTATCATAGAAAGAATTTTTGGTAAATCGGCAGATTTTAAATGGCATCTATTTATAAAATAATTTATGTATGATGGAGTACATCCATTTATTGCAGACAATAAGAAATTTACCGAATATCCCCAAGAAAATTCATGCTTAAAATCATTAATAACATCATTAATTATTTTATATATTGGAATTAAATTATATTTTTCTTGATATGATGTATTCAAATAATTCATTATAAGCTCTGTTGGCACATTTCCGGCACCTTTACCCATTCCATTTAAAGAACAATCTAATATAATTTCTCTGTTTATATCATTACTCATCATTTCAAGCGCATTAGAATAAGCAGATTGCAAGTTATTATGACCATGAAATCCTATTTTTATATCTTTATATAAATATTCATCTACAATATTTAGTATTCTAGTGCAATCACCATATCTCATTTGACCAAAACTATCAACTATATAAAATGCTGTAATATTAGGTACCTCATTATTTACTAATCGTACTAAATCTATAATCTCATTTTCAGAATAACTTAATATAATCATTGGTTGAATAAATACTTCATAACCCTTATTTAATACAATCTTAGCAATTTCAATTGCATCTTTATAATTTTTTTTGTGAAATGCAATTCTAATTCCATCAATACCATTTTCTACTCTATCAGGTAATTTAGAAAAATCGTATGTTCCATAATCAATCATTGCAACATATTTGATATCTTTTTGTTTTTTGTTTAAAAACTTATTTACGTACTCAACATCAATAAACTGTGTTCTTTCTTCTTCTGAACCTTTTTTTGAATTTATATATCCAAGCTCTATAATTTCAACGCCACTTTTTTCTATTGACTTTTTAATTTTATTCATAGCAATATTGCCGAAATTAAAATTATTTACACATCCACCATCTCTTAAAGTGCAATCTAAAAGTTTAATTCTTTTTGGATATTTTTCTAAGTCTTCTTTTTCTAGCAATCTCTCTGCATGTTGAAAATCTTCCGGATAGTTTATATCAACCATCTCTTTTTGACCAACCTCTATTATATAGGGATTTGCTCCTATTCTTCTGCTGTATCTATTAAACACCTCTTTTGTAAAAACATAAACTCCAGAAGTTTCGCGATAGAATACAGGTAAATCCTGACTTCTTGGCACATTTTTAGCATCAAAATTTAATGGTTCATTATTAGACCACAAAAAATCTTGAATTTTTTCAGCGGTAAACGATGAATCATATTTTCCGGATTTAACAGCTTCAATTTCTTTTTCAATTGTTTCCTTTGTTATAAATGGTGCTGTTGCATGGGCGTATACATAAATATCGGCATCTACTTCATTCATAAAGCTTTGAAATATTTGTGTAAAATTAGCTGTTTTTTCATCTAAAGATTTATCCCTTTTTAGAAATTTAGCTTTATTTCCTGACATGTAATCTGTTATTTTTTCATCACTACAATAAACATAAGTTTCATCAATTGAATCAACTTCATCCAAAGTATTCAAAATATATTTAATTAATGGCTTATTTCCCAAAAATTTAACATTTTTGCCTGGCAACCTTTCATTATTTAATTTTATTGGAACTATTCCTACTACTTTCATATTTTCCTCCTATTTTATCTAAAAACTCAAAACCCAATACAATTTTTTCATCAATAAAATCTAACATTTCTATTGATGAAGATGTAATTGTAATTGCTTTTTCAAATTTTATGTTGTTATTATAATTTAATATTTCTATTGGAATATCTTTATCGATTATATTTACTTTTGAATTTATTTTTTTATAATCAAAAGTGTCTCTAGGATGTGG
>CAKSGI010000229.1 GCA_934454005.1 uncultured Eubacteriales bacterium
TTATGAATAAAGAATTATTAGAATTTAAAAAATTATTAAGAAACTGCTACTCTATTGAAACTACACATCCTAGTTGTACAAAAGATTATGAAAAACATGATATGTCTTACGGACAATGTGCAATAACAGCTCTTCTAGTGTATGATAAATTTAAAGGAAAAATTTGCAAAACAACTGCTAACGGAATATCACATTATTTCAATATCATAAATGACGAAATAATTGATTTAACAAAAGAACAATTTGAAAATGATATTGACTATAAAAACTACAAAGAAAAAAGTTATGAAGAACTATTAAAAAATGAAAATACAAAAGAGCGTTACTTAAAATTAAGAGAATTGTTAGAGTTATCACAAATAGATATGCAGATAAGTAAATGTAATCTTTGTCAAAATATGGTAGAACATTTTCCAAATAGTAAAACTGTTTCATTAGGAAAATCACATGATGTCGTTATATTAGGAGAAGCACCAGCAAATAACGGCTGGAGGAAAAGTACAGTTGCATGGTATGACATAAATAAAAAATTACTACCAAGCGGTATCATAATGCCAAAACTGTTAAATATAATAAATTTAGAACTAAGTGATACATACTTTCTTGAGGCAATTAAATGTTATCCAAAAGATAGAAAATATCTAAACACATGTAGAAACAACTGTAAGAATTTTCTTGTTAAACAACTTGAAATAATTAAGCCAAAAGTTGTGTTATCGTTAGGAGATGCTGCTACAAAAACAATACTTAAAGTAAAATATAAAAAGTTTAGTGAAATCGTTGGAAAAGAATTTTATGTAGATGGAATAAAAATAATACCAATCTATCATCCATCACCAATATCTCCATTAAGTTACAAAGGCAATATACCAATATTTGAAAAATTAACTTATAAATAAAAAAGCAAAGATGACCTAGTCCTTTAACGGACTAGGTATCTTTTTATATTTTGCCTTTTTTTACTAAATTCCAATAATGATAACCTAACGAAGTTAATCTACACCCCTTCGAGTTCATTGCAGCAAAATACATATGTTCTTCATCAATTGGTTTTATTAAACCTACACTTTCCATTTTTTGAAGATTTTTCATGATTTTGACATTTTCTGGATTTGAATATGGTTCCTTAACTTCCAACTTATATTCATTATTATTAGTAAATTCGAATGATGGGTTTAATTTAAACTCATGAGTTGATGTTGGAAAATAATCAACTATATTTCGTAGTACTGATAACTCAACCGACGGAACTACTGTCTTTACTCTAACAAAACTATGTGTATTAGTTTTAAATACTGGCCTTTGTTCCCATGCATCTAATGCCTGATCAATATATGAATAAATTGATCCAGGTGTTATGTTGCCATTTATATTAGCAGCACCGCCTGATAATGCTTCTAATAATAAGTTTGTAAAAACACCATGACCTCCACTTTCTCTAGCTGTTTGATCTTCCGTGCTTGCGGTCAATATAGTAACACCTTCAGCTATTTGGGTTACATTATCAGATAATGCTCCATTTCCAAATGTCCCCGAATAGCAACAGTCCAATATCACTATTTTATTCATCGCCTTCGACTCATTAACAATTTTAAGAATTTCCGTCATAGGTATCCCCTCAGAACCCGGTGCATAATCCGGTGTAACAATGTACCCATCATAGTTAGTTTTACATCCGTGCCCCGAAAAATAAAATAACGCAATTTCTACTTGTGAGTAAAATAATTCCAATATTTTTTCTTTTAATTCACCTTTTACTCCTACATTGTTCATTTCAAAAATATCGAAATTAGGTGATCCATCTCCATTTTTTCTTAAACATTGAGCAACCGCTGTTGCATCATTTACACATCCATTTAATGGACACATGGGATAATCATCAATACCTACAATTAATGCTTTTCTCATATTATACCTCCTATAATGAATTTATCCAATTTTTAATGTTATCCCATGTCCATTTAACTGTTAATTTGCCGTCCATTTCTTCAGGCAAATAAGAAGTAAATTGTTCATCACTATGACCCCAAACACCTCTACACGGAATTTTCTCTTCTTTTGCACATTTTATTTCCCACAACTGCCCAGAAGCCTTTTTTGTGTTTTCTGTAATAATAGCAATAACACCATCACATCCTTTAATCTTAGTTCTACATTTTTCTTTCCAATTACTATCCCATGGTTCTTTAACTGACATATCAACAAAATCAAACGGACAGTTATCATTTTTTGACTGACCAACTAATAAGTCACGTAGATTTGAATCCTCCACAGCAAAACTAATGAATATTCTTTTAGACATTTTCTTCACCTCCTTCACAATAAAAAACACCAATACAACACTTGTTAATCAAGTTTGTACTGGTACCTTATTACTTCTTAACCTATTTAGGGAATTATCATTAATTATTTAGATTGTTAAATTCATCAATGGCATCTAGTATTTTATATATACTAGTATGTGGATTTGAACTTAATAAATCTTCATTATTCCTAATAACTTGTTGTTCAAGAGATCGGGCAGTACTTCTTGCATTATCTGTTGAATCTTTAATTATTTTATACATATCCATACTTTCTGTATATGTACCATTTAAATTTTGTAATTCCCTTTTTACTTCTTTACTTGTTTGAAACTTTAATCTATTATTTCGATAATGCATTAAATACCATATTTCAAAAGTTGGAGCTGATGTAACTATCTCTATATTATTATCCATGCATCTTTGTTCTATTTCTTTTATTTCACTTATTCGTTTTTCATCTAAATCTGTATCTAGTACTAAGAAGATTCTGCAATTATCTTCTGAAGCAATATCTTCATTATAAATGTATTTTAATAAATCTTCCAACATACCTTTAGGATCTGTGCTATTGCCTGTAGAAAACTGAATTCTCAAATCTCTACTTGTATGATTCCTAAAATAATAATATTCCGAAGATTTTTTACCCCCCTCTGAGCAGATAACAATTAATGGCTTTTTCTTATTATGTCTTAATTGTCTTCTAGCCATAAATCGATATCTCTTATAAATGGAATTGCTCCGTATCTACCATTTACATAACCTTTTTGAATATTTTCATCTTTTCTAACTGAGAACGAATCAAGTGGATATAAATCTGAAACTCCATTTTTTGGATTTTTTTCTGTAAACCATATTTGGTCTCTTCTTAATAATTCTAAATTTAATAAGTTAGTAGCATGAGTTGTAAATATTAACTGGCTATTAGCTTTATTAATTTCTTTATTGTTAAATAACTTAACTATAAATTCTACTAAAGCAGGATGCATACTTCTTTCTAGTTCATCAACTACAATAACCTTAGTTGTTTCAAATGCTCTTTTTAAGAATGGAGCAAATGCAAATAACACTTTTGTTCCAGATGATTCTTCAGTAAAATTTAATTTATAGGTGTGTTTATTATTACTATCATCTATAACTTCATGATCAAGCTCAATATTAACATTTTTAACTTTATATTTTTCTCCAGTTCTTACAAGTGGTGGAACTAACATATCGACCATTGTAC
>CAKSGI010000230.1 GCA_934454005.1 uncultured Eubacteriales bacterium
GGATGGTCATGGGAAAATGAAGATGTATTGTTAGATGTTAATAAGAATACTTATAGTGCAGTATTCTCAAATCCATTTAATGGAAGTAAATTGCGTAAAACATTATTAACTATTCCTGTAACCGTAGAAAAAAATAATCATAAAATAGAAAATAATATTTTAGTAGAAACTTCTTTATCTCAAGAAATTAGTAATAATGTTTCACAAGAAACTTTAACTAAAGTTAAGACTGAAGTTGAGAATTTAGTTGAAGATATCCTTTCAGGAAAAAGAACTACACAAATTGATGAAAATATTCAAGAGCAAATAAAAGAAGCTATTAAATCTAATGAAACAGTAGTATCTAAAATTATTATTAGTTCACAAGAAAAAAATAATGTTTCTCAATCAGATATTAATGAAATTGATTCTATTTTAGAAGATGATGAAAAAGTTTATTGTTATTTAGATATAAAAATTGAAATTAGTATAGGTAATAAAGTTATCGGAACAGTAAATAATCTTTCAGATAACATAGAATTAACTATTAATATTCCAACAGATATTCAAAATAAGGGAGAATTCTATATAGGAAGAGTTCATAATGGAAAAGCTGAAAAACTTAATACTAAGAGAGATGGTAATACTTTAACATTTACAACAGATTGCTTTTCCACATATGCATTAGTATATACTGAAAATAGTTTTATAAATATAGATAGTAATATAAAAAATAAAAATACAACTTCTAAGATTAATATTAATACTGGAGATAATCGTAAGCGTCAAAAAATCGACGCGTAGCAATTAAAAATTTAAAGTGATAAAATAAACTCCAAGTAGGGCGGTATTGCTTTCTACTTGGAGTTAAAATTTAATATAATTATTTACGGGTTGATGCTCTTAATTCTGGTGGAATCTTCTTTGACCACGGCATAACATCTAATAGCACTTCTTTATTATTAATATCTCTCTTTGATATCATATCGAATAAATACACTAAGTATTTTTCTACTATTAAGCCGTTAGCTTTAGCTGTTTCAATAATACTATATATTGTTGCACTAGATTTTGCCCCTTTAGATGTATTACTAAAAAGCCAATTCTTACGGCCAATTACAAATGGCTTTATAGCCCTTTCGGCGCCGTTATTATCAATCTCTAAAGATCCATCAAGTAAAAGAGTTTTCATTCCAGGTAATACTTTATTTGTATAATCAAGAGCTTTACCTAGAGGACTTTTAGGAAGTGCATCTTTTATTTCTCTTTCAACATATTCTTGAAATTCATCAAGAAGTGGAGCTGTTTTTTCAAGACGCATTTCATAACGTTTTTTATAATAGTCATCATCTTTAGAATAGGCCTCTCTTAGATCTTTTTCAATTTTATAAAGTTTTTCACAGTAATTAAACCCTATTATTGCTCTTGATTTTTTTAGGGCTTCTTCATTAAGTGTTATTATGATTTCGTGGAATTTTCTTCTTATATGAGCTAAGCAATAAAGTCTTTTTATATTCTCAACTTTATTGTATCCTGTATATCCGTCGGTTTGAAGAAAACCAGAAAACTTCTTTAAAAATTCTTTCGGACAAGAGCTTGATCTTGTCTTTTGGTAGTCATATAAGATAATTGGATCTTTTAATTCACCACTTTTATATAACCACATATATTTCTTAGAATTAGATTCCTTACCATTATCATCAATAACTTGTAAGGTTGTCTCATCAGCCTGAATATAGTTTCTACTTAGAAGCTCATCTTTCATAGCAGTATAAATATCTTCTAGTAAATTAGCTGCCGCTAACGTCCAGTTAGACATAGTTTGCCTTGAAATATCTGCTCCTAACATTTTAAAGTAATTTTGTTGTCTATATAAAGGCATTGCATGTTGATATTTCATAATAAGCATATGAGCTATTAATTCATTTGAAGCCATTGTTTTATAAAAAGCAGTACTTGGAGCTTTAGTTGAAATTATATTTGTTTCTTCAGCTTCCGCTTCGCAAGGCTTGCAAGTATAGCTATATGTAATATGTTCTTCAATATAAAGTTTTGCAGGTATGTATTTTAAAACTTCTTTTGAAGTCTTTTTTCCTATAACGGTTAATTCATTCCCACATTTATCACAGATAAGATCCTTATCTTCAAGTTTATGTTCTATAACTACTCTTTCTAAATGAGCTAAGTTATCTTTTTTACCTACATATTTTGGAGTTTTATTTCTTAAATAAGTTATTTCTTCAAGAATAGGTTCAGCAGCTTTAGGATCACTATTTTTTTCAGCTTCATCAAAAAGAGACATTTGGTTAACATCTACTTGTTCACTGGATTTCCCAAATATCTTTCTATTTTTATTAAGCAATTGTCTTTTTAAATAGTCTAATTCATTTTTTAAATCATCAATTTTTTTATCCTTAGATTCAATTTCTTTATCTTTAGATTTTAGTTCATTTTCCATTTTTTGAATCAAAGATTTTGTTTTTTCATCAAGTTCATTTTCCAGAAATTCAAACTCCATTTTAGCTACTCCTTAATATTCTATCTATATGCATATTATAACATAAAACCCTTTATTTCTAAAGGGTTACGGCTAATTTATACTATAGAATTTTAAGTTTTTTATCTTTATTTTAGTAATAATTTTTTTCAGTAACTGGCTTAAATTTAGATTTATTTCTTATTTCATATCCTTTAAGCAACCATTTTAATTCTTCCTTGTTTACTTTTAAAGCTTCTTCTTGAGTAGTAGGCCATTTAAATCTATTACTTTCTAACCTATGATAATATAACCAGAATCCTTCATCGAAATGTAATATCTTAAGCTTATTCATTTGCTTATTACAAAATACAAATAAAGCTTTTTCAAATGGATCTAATTTAAATTGATGCTCTACAAGCATAATTAGTCCATCTATGCTCTTTCTTAAATCCGTTACGCCGCAGGCTAGATAAACTGTCTTAACTTCATTTATATTTAACATGATTCTGAAAGCTCCTTAATTATATTTGATAATATTGCTATTTCATTAGCCGGTATAAATATATTAGCTTTTCCAATTTCTATTCTAATCTCTTGAGAAGTTATTTCTGATTTATCAATACTAACTTCTTCATTAAGTGATATACTTTGGAATATAGGGGTACCTTCAGTACTAGCTGCCTCAATTCTTCTTTTATGATAATAAAATTGTGTCTTACTTATATTATTCTCTTCACAAAAACTGCTTACCGTCCCTTCATATGAAGAAAATAAATTTATAACTTCATTCCATTTTTCATTGCTAAGCTTTCTGCTCATAAAATAAAACCTCCCGAAAAATTATTAATACAATTTTAGCAAGGAGGTTATTTATTAACTAGATATCAAATTTTTGACGCTTACAGATAATCTAATAATTTCATCCTATGTATTATTAGCATTATGTTCGATTTGTGGTGTTATTATTTTGAAGAGAAAAAGTGTAAGCATCGTAAGCGTCAAAAAATCGACGCGTAGCAATTAAAAATTTAAAGTGATAAAA
>CAKSGI010000231.1 GCA_934454005.1 uncultured Eubacteriales bacterium
GGATATTACAAATCCCTCCTAATAACTATGTCTATCTAAATATTCTTAGTTAAAAGTGGCTTGTTACGCCATTTATCATAAATCTATAATATAATATTGATTAAAATTACACCCTAACGGCTAGAGCAATTACTATTTTCTATGTAATTTTTCATCAAATATTATGTATTAATCACCTTTATTAAATATGTTGTAAAATGTATATTAAGTTATCCTAAGATCCGTTATAATACAGGTACATTTAGATGTACTTGTAGATATAATATAGTGCATGGTCCCATAGTTAATCAGGATATAACCCCAACCTCCTAAGTTGGAATGATCGGTTCGAATCCGGTTGGGACTGCCATTTGATATTGCAAGCTTCTAGATTATCTAGGAGCTTTTCTTATTTCTTTAAGTCTCTTAAATTCTAGATAATCTAGATATTCATTATAATCACTAAAGCCTAATCTTTGCATTTCCGCTTTAGCTTCTTTGAATTTGGCATCCTCATCTAATTCGTTAACCCCTTCTGTAACCATTGGTTTTGATGCAATTGAATTAAGATATTCAGATGTTGCATTCGCTGCTGATACCTCTGCAGTTTGAAGCACATATCCATAAATATCTATCGAAGTGCTTAGGCTTGCATACCCAAGACGTTGCGTCACTACACTTATACTTACTCCACTTATCTTTATATATTAGAGTTAAATATTACTCCATAAGAGGAATTGTTTTTTGTGCGATAAAAAAGTCCCAAGATTTTTTCTCTTGGGCAATCAAATACTAAATAGAATTTTCCTCTATATACTTTAAAAGATAATTTATAATTCCAGATGCAATAACCAAACAAAACTTTGCTTCATCAAATGAAATTTCATGTGACTCATTATTGTTATCATGACGCACACCAGGCTCTTCATTCACAAAATGAATAAATTTTTCAATTGATTCATACAATAATTTATTACTAATATTTTTCTTTGGTTCAATCAATTTTTTCATATTAGAATAAACGCCACCATCACCAGTGATGTTTCCTAATGACTCTATTGCAGTATAACTTTCTTTAATTGAATTATGATAATCTGGATTATCTCTATCAGATAATAATTCTAACTCTTTTATTATATGAAAATTAACCTTTTCATATTTAGTGGAAAATTACATTCAATTTCTTTTTTTCAATTTCATTAGAAATCGGACATAGCAAATTATTGATAAATCTATAGCCAATAAAATAATCTTCAAATACGGTATGTGTATCCATCCTTTGTAGGATCACTAGGTTTTGTCACCTTGTTGCCTTTAGTAATCTCTTGAGAAGAAACATCAGAGCCACCTTTTGAATCGAATGTTACAGTATACTTAGTAGTATCTTCAGTTGTTTTAGTTCCAGTATCTGTATCAGTTGTTTTGGATGTTGTATTACCAGTATCATCACTCAATAAATAACAGCTTGCTAGTGAAAATGATGTTAACAATAATAGACCACCAATTAATAATTTTCTTAATTTCATTTTTAATTTTCCTCCTTAAGTTCTTTTGTTTTCTTAATAACTTGTTTTAAATCTTCTACTTTTGATTCCATCTTAGATATAATTTCATCTAATACTTCATTTTTGTTATTTCGATATCTTTCCATTTCTTTTTTTATTTCTGGATAAGTATACCCACAGTCCTTAAAGAACTTAGCTAACATAAATTCTTCTACTTCATCATCAGAGTAATCATAGCTCAATCCAACAACTATTTTGTTTTTCCTTGTAATAACAGTTTTTTGAAGCATAATTATTTGTCTTCTGCTTAATCCTGTCACTTTCTCTAGTGTTTTTTCATTCATATGTCTTCATTACTTTGATGTTAAACTTGTTCGCTCCGAACAGGCAATACCAAAAATTTTATCTCCTTTCCACTAGAGAAATTGTTTTTAGTGCGAATAAAAAAACTATGCTGATATTATACCAACATAGTTTTCTCGAAAGGAGGTGAATGCTCCATCAATATAGGAATAGGCAACTCCAGAAGAATGAAGTTATCCTATATTATTTAATATTTATTATATACTTCATTTACAGCTTCAATATAGCAATTGAATGAGGGATGATTGTGGTCATTTCTTCTTAAGTACATATTCTTTTTATCCAAATAAGTATCTCTAACCTCATTCCAACAGTCATTATCCTTAAGCCATTCAACTTTTTCTACTAAGTCATTTGAATTAGGGCCTTCATTCCAAAACCATCTGTCATTTGAAATAATCCCTGTCTTTTCATGAATTAATCTATACCAAGTATCTTTTGATTCACATACAATTGCAACATCAATACTAAATTCAGTATGATTTCCATGTGTAAAATGCCTCTTCTCTGTTGTTAAACATGAAGTTGAATCACTACAATCACTCCATCCATTCAACTTCAAGACTTTGTTAAATGCTTTTCTTATATATTCCTTAATATTATAACCATCATTAATACCATAAGCATCTACTCTAATAAGTGAAATGTTATAATCTAGGTCAATTGGTTCATTAGCATTTTGGGTTTCTAAATTCTTTGCTCCACTACCAACCAAATGAGCTTCAACTATCATAGCACCATCGTTGTTAATACTTTGCACTAATTGATTAACAATATTTGAACATAAGCCTCTCATTCTTTTTAAAAATTCCTTGTCTTCAATCCAATGATACATATAAAAATCTCCTTCTTACCCAATCCATCCCATATGAAACTTATGAATCATATCGTTATAGTATAATGTAATCTTGCTATAATTTCAAGTCAATTTATTTACAATTAAAAAATCCCTAAAAGTATTTCTACTCTTAGGGAAATAAATCTTGAAATCATATTATTCGTATTGTGCTAGATATGCAATAATTTTATCAGAATTCATATTATCTTTATTGCTCTTAAATACTTCAATTAATGTGCCATAATCAGATATTATCTTATTCAAATCTGCTTGAGCCATTATAACTCTTGCTTCTATACCATTATCAGCTTTCATATCAGATGTAAATGATGATAAATTATCTCCTTGTTGGATAAACATCATTGGTACTTCAACTTCATGGCAAACAACCTTTTGATTTGTTTCATCATAAGAATAATAATATCTCTTTCTTAATTCAATATCATATTTTCTACTAGTCTTAATAAACTTTTTATTATATGTTGGAACAAATAATGAAGTAGAGCCATTAATATATACATCAACCGTACTTCTTGATGATTCATTAGTATCTGTCTTATTATTTACTCTAACTGATGTAATTTCAGAGATATCACTTAAATTAAACCATAAAGTATTATATTGCGCTGTAACACCAGCAATTGTTTTTTCCTCTCTTACTTCATAGCCAATAAGTCTTCCTTCATCTGCTTTATATAATTCATTTACATATCCAGTAAATGCTAACATACCAGATGCTTTATTTCCAACGACTGATACATAATTAGCTTCTACATAGAAATCAGCACAAGCTTGTACCTTATCT
>CAKSGI010000232.1 GCA_934454005.1 uncultured Eubacteriales bacterium
GTACTAGGGTTGTTCCCGTTTGAAAAAAAATATGGTTGGAATGATTTGACAGAGAATAGTTATATCAGAATTCCAGAGTACTTGATAGAGCAAAGGAAGATTGTAATAGAGAAAAAGTTTCATTGCAAAGTTTATAATATAGCTGATGAGGGAGAATTAAGTTTGTTATATGAAGGTATTATCAATTATTTAAAATAAAATGGGAGATAAAATGAATTTTTATAAAAAAGTTTGCTTGATTAATCCTCCATACAATAGTGGAGGGGAAAATGAATGCAATACGGAACATATAGGTATTGAATACATAGCAGCATCATTAGAAAAGAACGGGTATAAAGTGGATATATATGACTGTCCATTTCAAAAAATTTCGTTTGAAAAATTATGTGATATTTTGAGAGATAGAAAATATGATGTTATAGGAATTTCAACATATTTCTATAATGCTCTTTTCCAAAAACGTATTGTCAGATTTTTGAAAAATATAAATCCGTCAAGTATTATATTTCTTGGAGGATATTTACCGACATTGTCATATGAGAAAATAGTTAAAGAACTTGACTATGTGGATTGTATGATTATTGGTGAAGGAGAAGAAACTTGTATACAATTGATGAATAATATAGAGAATAAAAAATTGTGGGGAAATATTAAAGGACTTGTGTATAAGAGCAATAATAGTATCATTAATACAGGAAGAAGAAATGTAGTTTGCAATTTGGATGATTTGCCTTTTCCAAAAAGATTGGAATATGAGTATAAAACAATAAATGTTATTACATCTCGAGGGTGTTATGGTCATTGTAATTTTTGTGGAATAACAGAGTTTTATGAGAAGTGTGAAGGGAGAAAAATTAGAAGAAGAAGCGCAAGAAATGTTGTTAGCGAAATACAGGAACTTAAAAGAAAAATTCCAACATTAGAAAGCATAAATTTTAACGATGATAATTTTGCGTTATCCTCTGAACAGGATAAAAAGTGGTTTGATGAATTTTTTAGTGAAATAGTTCATTGTAATATAAATTTAAATTATAGTGTTTTATTAAGGGCAAATGATATTTGCCGCTCAGTTACTCAATTAAAAAAATACAAGTTGATTGGTTTGAATAATATATTTATCGGAATAGAAAGTTTTGTAGATAGACATCTTGAATTTTACAATAAAAAGGTAACTAAGAAAGAGAATATAAGAGCACTTGAAATATGTGACGAATTAAATATAAGGTACATGATTGGCTTTATGATGTTTAATCCGATTACAACGATAGAAGAATTATTATCAAATGTTTATTATTTTAAGAAAATAAAATTTAATAATAAACATAAATATTTTATGGCACCAGTAGCTTCCAGTATAGTGATTGCAATTGAAAATTCGCCTTTGTATGATTTTATTGAGCAAAAAGGATTAGTCAATAAAAAAAAGGGATGTGGATACGATTTTGAAAATAAAGAGGTTCAGTTATGTTATGACTTTATAGTTGAATGGCACAAAAAAATTGTTGATATTGAGGAGTTGTTTTATTTAGAAAAAGATGCTGAACTTCTTAACAGAACTCTTTTATTAAAGCAAATTCGAATAGAATTTTATAACTTGTTTTTTACTGATTTAAAGGTGCTAGAAAAAATATGTTATTTTGTATTGAAAGGTAGTAACGAAGATATGAATCTACTACAAGAAGAAAAAGAGGTTATGCAAATTAGAAAAAATTTAATAAAAATAAAACAGTGTATGGAGGAAAGAAATGATTTATTTTAATAGAAAAGATTGTACCCCAGAAGAGACAATTTACAAAATAACCAATATATTAAAAAAAATGAATATAGAACTTGAATTGGTAAGTGAACACAATGTAGCTAATGAATGGTTTTCTGTTAATATAGGAATAAAGGGAATACCAGCATTATTTACGAATGGCAAAGGAATATCACCTAATTATGCTATGGCAAGTGCATTGGGAGAAATGATGGAGAGAATTCAAACAGGTATTTTATTAGACAATAATTATATATTTAAAATTGAAAAAAAAATTAATTCTTACAACGATGTTGTGAAAATATATAAAACTTTTTTTAGTGAATATTTTAAGAGTATATCAACGGAACAAATTACACAATTTTTAATGTGTAATTCAAGATACGGAATATTAGAAAAATATATTGAATGTAAATCAAAAAAGGAGGTTTTGTTACCAGAATACTTTTTAATTGATGTTTGTGGTTCTAATGGGTGTTGTGCAGGAAACACTGAAGATGAGGCATTGGCTCAAGGATTAGGAGAAGTTTATGAAAGATGGGTAAAAAAAGTAATATTTTTTAACGAGGATTATAATGAATATTCAGATATTCCAATAACGTGGATTGAAAATTTAGAATCTTATAAAATGTTGAAAGTTTTAAGTAATGAAGGATTTTCTTTTCAAGTAAAAGACCTGACATTAGATGGAAAATTTCCCGTTTTAGGATTAATAGTATATAATCAATCAAGAACAAAATATAGATTTTCTATGGCAAGTGATATTAACTTAGACATATGTTTGCAAAGATGTATAACAGAAATGTTTCAAGGTTTAAATTTAGATGTTAATTTTAGAATGTCTATGGAAAAAGTATTAGATGAGAATACATTAGATAAAAGAAAATGGGATAGTATTAGCAAAAATGAGTATGTTAAGCATGTAATGTATGGAGTGGGTAAAATACCAGTTTCTCTACTCTTTTCTAAAGAAAGCAAAAATTATGAACTAAAACCATTTAAAAATGATGTTATTGATAATAAATTAAGTAAAAAATATCTTATGGAAATAGCAGACAAAATGGGATGGAAAGTTTATGTTAGAAATTGTAATTACTTAGGATTTCCTTCATACAGAATATATATTCCAAAAGTAACAGACATATATACTTTAGATTATGAGAAGGGGTTTCAAAACATCATAGATGTTAATGGATTGAAAAATGAAATAGTTGATAAAAAAATTGATTATGATAAAATATTAGAATTGATTTATAAAGTATTAAAACTTCCTAAATATCAAGAAGATTTAACAGATATATATAGTTTTATGGGAATAATAGTAACTGAAAAAGCGACTAAAACAATAAATGACTTGAAAAATGAAAGTTTATTTTTTAAAAAAAGGTACCAAGATATAATTGATTCTATGTCTGAAATAGTGGGCACAGGAAACAATAATGATTTAAAAAAAGTATATTTGTATTATAAAAATAATGATATAACTTCAAATGTATATAAAAGAATAATGAATAATGTTAACGCAAAAGAAGAAAATCTGTTTAACAAATTAGAGTTGCCAGTATGTCCAAATTGTAATGAGTGTTTACTTAAGAATAATTGCAAATATGAAGAGTGGTTAGGGTTGAAGAAAAAAGTATCTGCTCATACTCAGTTAGCAAGAGAAAGAAAATAGGGGGCGTTAATGGTTGGCAAGAAAGGAGTAAAGTATGGAGAGTAATATATTAGTA
>CAKSGI010000233.1 GCA_934454005.1 uncultured Eubacteriales bacterium
AACTAGAGCAATAGATTGGGGATTTGTACCATCATTGAATTTTATTCAAAGAACTAATTTGTTAAGTAATCCTAAGGTTATTGAAAAGGTTTTTGATACAATCGAACTAACACCAGAGTTAATTAATAGTCGAGTATTTTCTGGTAATGCATTAGCCCAACAAATGATTATCTCAAAAAGACCTGATTTACTTTTAAGTTTAAATTCTAGTAATGAGTCCTATGCTCAATTTTGGATTGAAGCATTTAAACAAGGTCACATTCCAGAAGAAGTTTTAAACAATTATTCAATTAATGGAAATTATTTATTATTTTCAAAAGTAATAAAACAACAACCAGAAATGGTTAAGTATTGTAAAATTGTAGAAAAAAGTGAGAGAGAAAAAATTGATGAACTTGCTATATGCATGGGTTATGTTCCTACTATTAGTGATGTACAAAGCAGTGAATATATTAAAAAAAGTCCAAAGCTTATGCAAGCATTAATATTAAGACGCCCAGAGGCAATTAAATATATTGAAACTCGTCCTTTAAAAGGTGGATATTCACTTGATGTTCCACAAAATGAATTTTTTGATTTAGTTCGTTTAGCACTTGATAATGGGTATATACCTACATTAAAAGATATTGAAGATAACCCCAGATTAGCTGATAGTTTTGATATTATGAAAATCTTAGTTCAAGATAATCCAGAATTAATTAATATAATTAGAGATGAAACACCAAACAAAGAAAATTTATTAAAAATAGCTATTGAAAATGGATTTAATGGGACTATTGTTAGACAGTATCGAGGAACTGAAGATGAATCTTATGCATTTGGTGGAAGTAGAAACCTCAATGATTTATTATATACTGAAACTGCTATAATGTATCAATTAGATAGAGGTCAAAAACTTGATACTAATATTAAATATGGTAATACTTACAGTATTAATTTATATAATTATTTAATTAATAAAGGATATCAAACAAGGGATATTATTAATTTATTTACGGGTAATTATGAAACAATGAAAGAAATTATTTCTCAAAGTCCAGAATATATAACTATGTTAAGTACAGATTTATCAAGAAAAGAAATTGATGAACTAGGATTGCTTGCCATTAATGGTGGTTACATTCCAAAAATTGAAGATGAAATATTTGGGTATGGTTCTGAAACTGCAAAAATAATGGTTAAAACATATCCAAGTTATTTAGAAAAAGTTAAATTACTTGATAGAGTTGGATTATTTAGTGCCAAACCTTGTGAAGCATATGATGAAATATGTAGATTAGCATCTGATTCTGGATTTTTACCTGATGTAGAACAAATGGGAAATGGCTATGGTGGCTTAACAACAACTGTTTATAATCATAGTTATGAAATAATGAAGAAAGCAATTCAAATTAAACCTGATTTAATTGAGTCATGTGATGTTGCAGATAAAGAACAATATGATGAATTATGTAGATTAGCAATTTCTTGTGGATATGAAGTTACAAGTGAATATGCATTAACTCATTGGGGAAACAAAATGTGTTCAAATTATGATTTAATGGCAAAATACATTGCAAACCATCCTAACTTCTTATTAGAAGTTGAAATAACAAATTCAGATGAAATGATAAAATTAATTGATATTGCAATCAATTCTGGTTTACAGTTAAATAGCTTAAGCAAAAAGCAACTTTTGAAAATATTTTTATCTGTAGATGAAACAAAATGGAATGATTACTTGGATTCTAGCATTATTGAATCATTACAAAAAGCAAAAGAATTATATGTCAATAATGATGAAATTTCTAATACTATTAATCCAAAATTTTTATCAGAAGATGTAACTAGTAATTTTACAAAAGCACAAGTTGAAATACTTTCTTGTTATCCTAAATTACAAGAAAAGATTTTAAATTTATATCCTAATAGCTACAAAGCAAAAATAATTTATGAACTCGTAAATAAGTATAAAGATAATTTAGAATGGATTCCTATTTTGGAAAAAGCTTTAGATAATGTTAATTCTCCAGAATATGCTAATTTATTATCATCAATAGATGGAAAGGAATTGTCACAAGAAGAAAAAGAAAACTTAATTTATTTATTAATGACAAATAATCATTTAGATATTTCTAGTTTAGAAGAATTAAAAAATATAGAGTCCGCGAGAGAAAAATACATAAATATGCTTATAGAAAGAAACACTCTAGGCAGTTTAAAAACAGCTTATTTTGAAAAAACATTTGGCATTGATTTAGCAACAGCTATTAATTTAGTAAACTTATATGGTAAAAGTTTAGAAAGTAGCACAATAGATTCTTTAGATGAAAAAAGCAGATCTGAATTTGTTTTGCTTGAGAACATGAAAAAAATTATTAATTTAAATAATTTAGAGGTTCTAAAATACTATGTTGAAAATATTAACCCGGAATTTATAGTTAAACCAGATTTAATGGTTACTTATGAGGCTAGATTAAAATATTTATTTACTCAAGAATTTAACAAAAGTTTTACTAAACCATTACAAGAAGATAAAGTTATTAGTAATGTAAACGGTGAACAAGATTTAGATATTTATTTAGCAGCAGGTCGTGACGGAAAAAAGAAATGCAGAATGATGATAACATCTATAGGTGCATATACAAATATGGAGGAACCTGATGATTATTATGCAAGTTGGAATGTTGATAAAATAGCGTCACATGGTTGTTGTTGTAGTTATGTTGGGGAGAAAAATTTAGGTACTGCAGAAGTAAAATATTGTTGTCTGGGTTTTACGGATTATGAGTTAGGTGCATTGCAATTATCTGGACCTTATGATTTATGTTCTGCATCAACAGAAGATAGTTATCAAATATCTTCTATGTTTTCATCAATGTATTTATTACCAGATGATGTTTTAGGTTATACTAGACATACGCATAATGAAACTGTTTGGGAAAGAAGAAGTATCTCCGGAGATAAAATGTTTAAAAAGCAACCATCTTATATTGTTTATTTTGTAGATAATTTTGAAGATAGATTAACTGATCCAGAAGCGATGAGGCAATGGGAATCTGTTAAAAAAGCAGCATCTAATTTTTCTATTGAGGTTGATGGTGTCAAAAAATCTTTACCTATTATGGTTGTTGAAAGAGAAAAAATTGCAAAATCTCAATTAGAAATAATCCAAAATAAACTAAGTGAATTTAAAGAATCATTAAATCCAAAATTAATAAAAGATATAATTTCTGATTATGAAAGTAATTATGCTGGAAATAGAGAATATCATTTAAATATATCTGAAAAATATTTTCCAAAACATGAACAATTATCAGATAGTGTTGTTGGTGAAATAATAGAAACAATAAAAGAGATTTATAAAACAGAACCTGATATAGCGATTCAATGTATTTATGAATTAGAAAAAGCCGTAAGAAGCGAACAAGAAAAATATAATAATACTCAAC
>CAKSGI010000234.1 GCA_934454005.1 uncultured Eubacteriales bacterium
CGAGGTATTAAAAAATATATAAAAATTATTATTTAAATTGAAAAGGGGTAAAAATGAATAAAATAATTAAATATTTAATATTAACATTTTTATTTACTATAATAAGCTGTACGTTCCTAAAAGCAAATAATAAATTATATGTATGTAGTACAACTGAATTTCAAAAAAACGATGATAAGCTGTTTTACGGTGAAAAAATAGTTAAATTAAACAATGGTGCAGATATTTATATTGACACCATGAATAATAAATATTATTTTTATTTACCAGATAGCGAGGAATATGACTGTTATTTTAAAAATTTTAACGACTTTATTACTTTTTTAGAAAGTTATACAGGCAATAAGAAAGATATCTTATTAACCCAATTGGATAATGATGTAACAGAGTTGCAGAGCTACAATATAAATACTATTAATGAATATGTAACTAATTTTAGTAAGAAGTTTTTAAAGAATGAATTTAATATAGATTTAAATATTCCTATTTATATAGGAGAAACGCCAGAAGGTACAAACGGCATTTTTAATTTTGCAGATAAAAACAAAGAGTTTATTATAATAAATAAAAGTTTAAAAGATGCAGAAAAACATTGTCTAGAAAAAGTTTTAATACATGAGTTACTACATTATGCGTTGTATGAGCAAAATAAAGAATTTAAGGACGGAACTAAAACGTTTGAAAAATATATACTATTATACAATAGTGTAAGTAATTATAGTACGGAAGAAGTAAACAAAATAATAAATAATTAAAATAAATATAAAAATTTAAAATAAAAGTATTGCAAATTATAAAATGGTATGTTAAAATATAAATGTAGTCAGAAATGACAAATAATTAAAAGTACATTATAATTGTACAGAGTTGAAAGGGGTATATTAAAAATGGAAAGAATAGAAGTTTTAAAAGAAATTAATGGAGATATAAACCGTTACTTAAAAGCTAAACAAAATATTTATAGGGGTAAGGTTTTTGCGGTAGCAGGATCTAACAGAATAGATAAATTTTTTAAGACAAAAAGAGGGGCAAACGGATATATAGAAAAACAAAAAAATATTTCTTGGTACGATGAAATAGCTTTTGAAATGTATTGCCCAGGTACTAACCTAGAAATAATAGAAATAAAAGAAAGAGAATTAGTGGACATAACAAAAGATCTTAATATATGGTATCAAGCTTTCCTTAGCTGTGCTATACACCATAATAGTCATTACAGTAAATTAGGTTTAGAATATTATATTAAAGAACATTTAAATGAAGGTACTGAAGTATATAACTATGCTGTTAGGCAATTAGAAAACCTAAAAAACGATATAGTTATAGAAAAACCTGAAGCTAAAGAAGAAGTAAAAGAAAATGAAAATATTATAACATTAGATATAAATTTAAACGGCGATAATAACATATTAGAGGTTGAAGAAGTTGAAATAATAGAAAATAAAGAAAAGAATGGAATTGAATTAAAATTTAACGATATCCCAAATGTAGAAATTAGAACAGAATTAAAAAATAATGGTTTTAGATGGCACAGACTTAAAAAGGTTTGGTATGCTAAGCAAACACAAAAAATATTGGATTTTGTAAATACTTTAAAAGCGCCAAAGAATGAAGAAGTAGAAAAAGTGGAAATTGTAGAAAACATAGAAAAACCTGAAGTTATAGAAGCAGTTGAAGTTATAGAAGTTATAAAAACTGTTGATAATGCTGTTGTAGAAATGGATAAACATTTAAACAGTGTTATAGAAAAAGTGGAAGATAATAAAGAAAATAATACAATTAAATCCCCAAAAGCTAAAAGGAAAACAAAAAAAGAAATTGAAAGAGAAAAAAAAGAAATATATATAAAAGAGTTAGCAGAAAAGAGAGAGCATATACAAAACATTTTTAAAGATAGTAATTTATGTAGCAGTGAAAGAGAATATATATTATATGCATTTAAGCACATTAACAATATAAATAACCTTACACATATAAATAATTTAATAATGGAACATTATAATGAGTTTATTAAGTTTATAGAAAAAGCTATAAAAATAAAAAATGTTTTTGGAGAAATAACCCACGATTATTTATTAATGGATATTAAAGACATTAAACCAACACAAAAAGAAAGTAAAATAAAAAGGCTTAAAAATATAACAGAATCTGCTAATAAAGTTATAGAGTTAAATAGATCCATAGAAGCTAATAGAGATATTTTGGCGTGTGCCGATAATAATATAAATAATAGTAATGTAATAGACTTTAAAAGTCGTTTAAGTTCTAGAAATAGTGCCAATAATGGTAATGCAAAGGAACAGATAGAAAAACCTGAAAAGCCTATTAATGGCAGTAATAAAGATACTAATATAGTAAACTATAAAAAGTATAATATTAATTTAAAGAATATTAATAAAAAATATAAAGGGGTGCGCCTTTGTGTGTGTGGTGCTATATTAAAAACCAGCCAGGAAAACGAATGCGGAATATGCAACAGCTGTATTAATTACGTAATGGAAATGTATTTTAATGGAAGTTTAAAAAACAAATATCCAGAATTATATAATATGATGAAAGAGGAAGAAACGCAGTTATTAAAAAGTTATAAAGATGGAACGTTAAAAGAAAAAAATATAAAAATTTAAAATAAAAGTATTGACATTATAAAAATAGTATTGTATAATATAATTGTGGTTAGGAAATAGTCACAATTATAATTTAAAGTACATTGTGAGTGTATAAATTGAGAGGGGAAATTTAAATGGAAAAATTATTAGTAAAATTAACTGAAAAAATGACTGAAGATCTAAGAAAGGGGATAATTGTTAAAGCAATTGACTTAATAAGTCTTTTAATTTTAAATCCTAATATAGAATATGACAAAAATGTAGAACTAAATAAATTAAGTTTAAATTTATTAAAAGTTAATGGCGCTAAAATAGAAAAGGCGGAAATAAAAGATTTTAATACTTTAATATTATTTTATACCCCAGTAACTGCAAAGGGGAAACAAGTAAAAACAAATAAAATAAAATTTGTTAAACGTATTAAAAATGATGAAATAAAAGAGGTTGAAGGGCAAAAAATAGACTTTGTTAAAGGACTAAATATTGCAATACAAAAAACACGTTATGATAATTGGGATATAATAGAGTTAAGTACTGGAAAATTGATAAGGGGTTTTAGGTTAAAAAAAGAGTGTATCGAATTTTTAAAAAATTTAAAAAATGATGAAATAAAAAATATTGAAAAAAATGTTAATTTATTCTTGAAAGATAATGAATTGTTAAATAAAGAATTGTTAACAGAAGAACTAGAAGAAGTTAAACAAATTGAAGAAACAAAAGGAATAGAAGAAGGAAAGAAAGTTGAATCAACGGTTTTAGAAGTTACGAGAAAAGAAATTAATCAAGATAATATTTATGTTTGTAGTAGAGGTGTATGCC
>CAKSGI010000235.1 GCA_934454005.1 uncultured Eubacteriales bacterium
AAAATATACTCCAGACCATTTCCTTTCTGATGAAAAATGCTGTATGTCCTCAGCCTTAAATACCTCTTTACTGGTAAATCTATTTTTTATAGCACTAAAAGTAGGATTATTATCATTCAATGCATATACCATTGAACAGAGTATATCGTCTATTTTTTCAGAATAATCCTTATCTAATTCTACGACATCCTTAACCTCCATGCACCCTTCAGTGATAGTGCCTGTTTTATCAAGGCATAAAGTATCAACTCTGGCCAGCGTTTCTATACAATATAATTCTTGAACAAGAACTTTATGCTTTGAAAGCCTTATTACACCTACAGCAAGAACTGTGCTTGTTAATAGAATTAATCCTTCTGGAATCATTCCTATTAAAGCTGCTACTGTATTAACTGTTGCATCTTTATAAGTATTTCCAAAAATATTAAATTGTTTATAAAACAACATTAATCCAATCGGTATAATCATAAAAGAAATTATTTTTATGATTAAATTCAATGTTTTCATTATCTCTGAATTTGTTTTTTTTACATATTTAGCATCTTTATATATTTTTGAAGCATAGTTCTGATTCCCAATATGTTCAACTTTTGCCTTACATTCACCACTAACAATATAGCTTCCTGATAATAGCATATCTCCATTTACTTTTAATATAGAATCCGACTCACCAGTCAACAGCGATTCATTAACTTCGCACGTTCCATCAACAACTATACAATCAGCAACAATCTGATTACCCGTAGATAAATATACAATATCATCTAAAACTATTTGTTCCTTTTCAATCTTTTCAAGATTTTTATCCCTAATAACATTGACTTTTGTACTAGATATCAGAGATAATTTATCCACTGTTTTTTTGGCTCTAACTTCTTGAAAAGTACCTATTAAGATATTACATATTATCACACCCATAAATAACAGGTTTTTGTAAGACCCTACTATTAATATTGATAATGCCAATATAAAATTAAGCAAATTAAATAATGTACATATATTTTCAAAAATAATTCTTGGAATAGTTTTAGTCGGTAAAGATACATCACTATTTACAAGATTATTCTTTTTACGTTCTTCAACTTGAACTTTTGTAAGTCCAAAAGTATAATCTGGATTATATCTTTTTACATTTAATAAAGGTTGTATATCCTTATACATCTGTGTTCTCCTATACAATATTTTTATTATTTTATGTAAGGTTTAATTAAAAAATTGTTTTATCAAACAGTATAAAACATACCAAATCGATTTAAATTTATTTTTAAAGAAGGGATTTTATATGAATTGTAGAATAACTGATTTAAAAAATAAGGAAGTAATAAACATAAAAGATGGCAGTAGACTTGGATGTATTAATGAATTAGAAATAGATATGAAATGTGCAAAAATTGTTGCAATAGTTATATTTGGTAAACCCAAATGTTTTGGTCTATTTGGACGAGAGGAAGATATCATAATAAGGTGGGAAGATATAGAGGTAATTGGAGATGATGCAATTCTAGTATTATTTACATGCAGAACAAGGCAGAAAAGACATCAAGGTTTTTTTAGAAAGATGTTTCCAAAATAAATATCTTATAATTATTATATACAAATAATCTAGGAGTGAAACTGTGAAAAAAAAGTTATTTTATTTCATATCTTTATTCATCATACTACTAACATTTTTTTTTATGTTTAAAGCTTATAAAGTTATAGATAGCCAAGTTATGGGAAAATCATATAACCCCAATTATACCATAATAATAGATGCAGGCCATGGTGGTGAAGATGGTGGTGCAGTTGGTAAAGATGGCACTCTTGAAAAAGATATAAATTTGTCCATTTCAAAAAAGTTACAACAATTTTTATTAAACTCTGGATTTAACGTGAAAATGATTAGGGATTCAGATATTTCCATTTACGACGAAGGATTAACTCATATAAAAGAAAAAAAAGTATCAGACTTAAAAAACAGATTAAATATAGTAAATCAAAATGAGAATAATTTATTAATTAGTATACATCAAAATAAATTTCCAGAAAACAAATATAATGGTGCTCAAGTATTTTACTCTCAAAATAGTCCAAAAAGCAAAGAGCTTGCAGAGAATATAAAAAAATCAATAACCGGTTTTTTGCAACCTAACAATACTCGTGAAATAAAACCTGCTACAAAAGATATTTATCTTCTACATAATTGCAAAAATGTAGCTGTATTAGTTGAATGTGGTTTTTTATCAAACGAATCTGAGCTGCAAAAACTAAACAACGAAGACTATCAAAGTAAGATTGCATTTAGCATCTATTGCGGTTTTATGGAATACTTAAAAGATTAAAAAGGGAGCAAATCTGCTCCCTTAAAAGAAATTTCCTATAATTAAACTATAAAATTATACTGCACGCGTAACTTTTCCTGATCGTAAACAACGAGTACAAGCATGAACACGCCTAGGTGTACCATTTACAACTGCTCTAACACGCTTAATATTAGGCTTCCAAGTTCTGTTGGAACGTCTATGTGAATGAGAAACTCTAATACCAAAGGAAACATCTTTACCACAAATATCGCACTTTGCCATTATATCTGAACCTCCTTAAATACCAGATAAATAAGTAACATTAGTATTTTATCAAATTTTAATAACAATTGCAAGTTTTTATCTACAATATCCACGTAAATCAATTTTAAAAAATTGATTTGCATGATTCCTTTTTATTTTACTTGACTATATAAAATTTTCAGTGTAGTATAATAAAAGATTTATATATATGGAGGATATTAAAATGAATACAGCAAAATACATTCTCAGAGTTTTAAGTGGTGTTACTCCCAAAAAAATGTTTGCCGCTATAGATAAAGTAAATAAAAAATCAGGAAAAAATAAAGTAGTAACATTTTTTGATATGATAAACTGTGCAATAAGATATGGCGCAGGATATAATGATTACGCAGTATTTGCATTTTATAATATGGATCATAATCATAGAAAAACTTATGTAACTAGAGTAAAAAACAAAAAAATAATATCTATTATGAATGATCCAGCTTATTCTGATATATACGATAGCAAAAACAGATTTAATGAAAAATTTGAAAAATATTTAAATCGTGAATGGCTAGATATGACTAAAGCTACATTAAAAGAATTTGAAAACTTTATCAATTCAAAAGAATATATTTTTGCTAAACCTAACAATGGCTCTAGCGGAAATGGAATTGAAAAAATTAAAATTTCTGACTATAAAACTCTAAAAGAACTTTATGAATATATAAAAGAAAAAAATTTTGGCGTTATAGAAGAATTAATAGTTCAACATAAAGATCTACAAAAATTATATCCATATGCAATTAATTCTTACAGAATAGTTACCATTGTTATTGATGGCAAACCTAGATGCGCATATGCTGTATGTAAGATG
>CAKSGI010000236.1 GCA_934454005.1 uncultured Eubacteriales bacterium
ATTCTATACCCAGCTGCTTTTAAATCTTCTTGTATCTTTTTAAAAGCCTTTCCTTCATTTGCGCTCTTCAATCCCCCTACATTCTCAGCCAGAAACCATAATGGCTGATATCTTTTCAGGACCTTGACTCCATATGTATATAGAGGACCAAATGTTCCATCAAAACCTTTTTGTTCTCCTACTACTGAAAAATCATTACATGGGAATCCGAATGCAAAAGCATCTATATCTCCCAACTTATCAATATTCAGTTTTCTTACATCTCCACATATGACGCTGTCTTTGTCCTTTGGACAAATATTCCTAGCATACGTATCGCATGTATCCTGATCATAATCATTAGCCCATTTATGTATAATTTTATATTCTGAATTTTCTATTTTCGCCTTTGTTGCACCCAAAGCTAATCCGCCCGGGCCACAAAACAACTCCCCCAGTCTAAACTCTTTCACTGTATTTTTCATCAGATTTTTTCTCCATTTGCCAATATAAATTCTCTATTAAATCGAACACCAAGCACTTTTGCGATTTCATCCAAATCATCTACTGTAAAACTTTCTCTCTTCATTTTTGAATTAAAACTTTGAGGTGATTTTCCCAGTCGTCTAGCAAGCTCTGCTTCACTGACACTACACCTTACACATAGCACTTTAATCTGTTCTGTTATTGTCATATATTGTTCCTCCTGACCAATATCTCATTTTATATTATAAACATATTTTTTGATGATGTCAAAATATTTTTTTACATTATCTTTTTTAATTTTTTTAAATTTTTCGACTAATTTCGACAAATTCTTACGACAACTTGTTATATAATACATATATCAACACTATTATCAAAGGAGGACAAACTTATGGCAAAAGCAGGAGATAATTTTACAGTTGTATTAAACAGAGCACAACTAGAATGGGGTACATACAGATTTACCGGAAGCCGCGGCATAAGATATGGCGAAGGTTATCTAAAAATACCACGGAACTTTGCTCGTTTATATCATTTATACAACAATAATCATACAAAAAAGGAAAATATTCCTGGTCAAAATATTTTTCATGCCATTTCAAAGGACGGTCTTTTTGACGGTATTCTACGCTCGCAAGGATGTTCTAATTCCGGTGATCCATTTGCGAAACAATTTGCGGGTGATAAAAATCTTATGGCACTTGGCGACTGGTATTCACAAATAAACGCTCAAGAAGGAGATCAAGTCCGTGTTACATTTTTATCGTCCACGGATATGCTTATTGAAAAAATACAATAATCATAATTTTTCAATTTGGCATACGTCCGAGAGAGTTACTTATATTATCATTATAGTTCAAAGTGACTCACTTTTTAACCAATTATGTTATACATAACATTGTATAAACAAAATTATTTGCAGAAAAAAATACCCACATCTATATATAAACCGCACAGATTGAAGACCGCTTAATGAGAAAAATTATTCTTATCTTACAACAAAACAAACTTTAAAGATTAATTTTGAAATTATAAGTAAGAAAATCAGCTGACTTTCCACGTGCAATAATGTAAACGAAAAGGGAAATAATTTTTAAAAACATAACCGCTATATGTGGAGAAAGCTTTAACGACACACAAACGAAATGAGGTGAATTATCTTGCAAATAAACTTTGATCTATCCGAGACTGAACTAACTCACTTTTCACAAGACGCAAAAAACCGGCTTACTGAACAAGCAAGACAATATACTTTAGAAATAATAAGCGAGGCAAATAAAGTAGAAGAAATGCTTCGCGAAAATGGTGCTTCACAGGAAATTACAGAAAGCATTGTAGTTCAAGCAATAAGGCGAAACAAAACTGCAAGAAAAAAGAATATAGGGATTATTATTTTGAAAATTTTATCAGAAATTCTTTTATTCATATCAGGATTATTATTTTTACCTGATAAGTTTATCAATTCTGACAGCACATTAAACATGCCCTATTTCATATTTTTTCTGTTACTTATTACGATTTCTTTGATTTTAACAATAATAATGCATTTTAAGGATGGTGAATAATATGAAGTATTACATTTCAAGCAAAAAACTTCAACTGATCATAAATGAACTAGGTGAAGAATACAAAGATTTACTTATTGAAAAAATGCTAAATGATTATCAAACCACTGATATTGATACTCTTCCAGTTTCAGAATTACTTAAACTAGATGTTAGCATAAAGGAAAAATTAGTACAAAACAAACAAGTTGAGAAAAGTAAACACTTTTATAAGTTGCTTACAAGTCTAGGACTTATATATAGTACACTTGGAATTTTTCTCTTATTCTTTCAGGAATTAAAATACAGCTTTGCCACTAATCCAATGAACATGCTAGCTCTTTCATTTATAATGATTGGTTTATTTGTATATTTCTATGGTGTGATATTTAAAAATATTGTTTTAAAAAGAAGATCATATCACTCTACAACAAATGATTTTCAAAATGGTTATGAACTCGTTAGTTTGTGGAAAGAACTTGAAGGTCTGATGATTCAATTATCTCCAGACAATACTACTTCATCTCCATCAAAACTACTACAATATTTACTAGAGAATAATTTTATATCAAGAAAAGATGAAGATTCTATTAGAACTTTACTTAAATTACGCAACGAAACAGTTCATAATACTACTTCACCTAAATTGAAATTAACTAACGCAGAGTATTCTTCTCTTATTAAAAACATTAAAAATATAATCACTAAACTTAATAATATTGTTTAATTCAGATATTAAAAAGATATCATATCTATACATCAAAAGCCGGAAAGCGCGAGTGTCAATATCTTTTTGCTTTAGTTTTTTCATTATGTATGTTATCCTATATTTGATATTGAACAGTTTCACCCAAATATAGCTTTACAGCAAGAGATATTTTTTTATGACAGTCGGGGAAAACATAAGACGTATCCGACAGGAACGTAATCTTACCCAAAGACAATTAGGAGAAATGGTTGGTGTTAGTGAAGCCTACATTCGCACCTACGAGAGCGGCAGAAGAAATCCCAAGCCATCCTCCCTTGAAAAAATAGCAGACGCTATATCTGTCAATCCCGAAGTACTGGCAAACTCTGATTTTGATGGTATTAAAGCTATACACAGACTTTTTCAGATATTCAGACAATATGACGGACAACTCTTTGAACACCAGGATAAAGACGGAAACGATATGGTTGGAATCAGCTTTGGAACATTGTCTTTGATGCGATCTTGGTTAGACCACTGTGAAGAATATTTGGAAGAAGTCGAGAAATGCAATGAAATCAAAGATGTTAAGAAGCGTGGGAAAGCTCTGGTGAAAGTAACGGCAGACTTTAATCTTTGGATGGGATGGATATTTATCCGGAATCGAAGCCGTGGCAGGAACGG
>CAKSGI010000237.1 GCA_934454005.1 uncultured Eubacteriales bacterium
ATGTTTAATACCTAATCTTGGTAAATTAATAGATGTAAATGACAAATTACCTCTACCAGGAGTAACAGCTTTATCAGGATCAACGACATTTCCTAAAACTCTTGTCCTACATCCCATGTATCCAACTTCAGTAGTGAAATCTCCTTCTTTATAATATTGTAAGTTATATGGTGCATCTATAAAAGAGAAGTTAGGGAATAATCTTTTAGCAGATACCTTACAAGCCAATTTAAATAAATCATAGTTTGGATCATCTACATTATAGTTAACTCCTTCTTTTACTTTGAAAATTGATATTGGGAATATTGGAGTTTCACTATGTCCTAACCCAGCATCAACCGCTAATAAATAATTTTTAATAATCATTCTACCTTCAAGTGAAGTATCTGTACCAAAGTTAATTGATGAGAATGGTACTTGTGCCCCAGCTCTTGAATGCATTGTATTTAAATTATGAACAAAAGCTTCCATAGCTTGATAAGTAATACGATCTGTCTTTTTAATTGCTTTATCATATGCTAAAGTAAATAGTCTTTTTAATTCTGATGATTCTTTCGTAAATCTATCAAATATACTTAGATCAACTTCAATACTATCTAATTTATCTATTTCTTTTACTACCGAATTAAAATTAATAAATAAACCAAATTCAGAATAATCAAGTAAATCTGATAAAGTTTGTTTAAATTGCTTTTTGAAAGTTTTTAAAACTCCAGGTGCTAAATAATAATCAAATGCCGGAACGCTTTGTCCACCATGTTGATCGTTCTGGTTTGACTGAATAGCAATAGCTGCTAATGCAGAATATGACATTATATCATTAGGTTCTCTTAAATGTCCATGACCTGTAGAAAAACCATTTTTAAATAATTTATCTAAATCTATTTGCATACAAGTAGTAGTACCCATCGGTAAAAAATCCATATCATGAATGTGAATATCACCATCATCATGAGCATCAGCATATTTTTTCTTCATTAAATAAGCTTTTGCAAACTCTTTTGATACAGTTGAACCATACTGTAACATTGTACCCATTGCTGTATCCCCATCAACGTTAGCATTTTCTCTTTTTGTATCATCTTCATGAGCTGACTTTAATCCTAATCCTTCAAGTGTTTTTAAGAATTTATGTTTTTTCTTATCATCAAAGAACATTTCACGTGATTGATTTCTTTTTTCACGATAACTAGCAAATGATTTATATACATCAACATATCCTTTTTTTTGTAATTCGTCTTCAATAATATCTTGAATTTCTTCAATTTTAATTTTTTCTTCATCTTTATATTCTTTTTCAATACGTTTAATTACTGCTTGATAAACTTTTTGCATATCTTTTTCAGTATATTCTTTACCTTCACTTAATTCAGCATATTCAGCTCTATTTAAGTTATCAAATCCCTTTTTAATTGCAAGAGCTATTTTAGCTCCATTAAATTCTACTTTTTTACCGTTACGTTTAACAACTTTTAAATTTTCTAAAACCTCTTAATTTACAAACATTTTAACTCCTCAATAATTCCTGTCTCTATACTTTAAATTTTAATACTTCCTTTACTAAAGTCAATATATTTTTATAACTTTTAATCAAACTTTTGTTTGTGATGTTTTGCTCAGCCTTATTTTACAAGCATTTTGTTCAAAAAATAACTTTTTGTTACTTTACACTTTTTCGATTTTTCGATTTTTTCGTTTATTTTTTCAATGCTATATTCAATTAAAAATAGTGTCATTCCCTTACATATCAACGAATAAATGATTTTTTGCATTTTTTTAAAGTATATATTTTTTTCTTATTTTTTGTTTTTTTCAGATTTCACTTTTTTGATTTTCGAGAATTTTTAAACTTTTTGTGTTCTATAAAATCCTTATAATTATTGACTTTCAAAGAAAAAAAGTACATTAAAAAACAGTGTAAACGAAAGTTTAAAACTTGACTCTTTCTTTAACGCTGTTTTATGTAAAATATTTGTCGAACATTTTATTTATTACTATCTTTATTTTCTTGCTCTTTTATATAGTTTAATATCTTTTTTTGATTAGATAAAATTTGATTCATGTGTTCATGTAATTGTTCTAATATTAATTCGCTTTTCAAATCTATACGATAATCATTCTGGTTTCTTATACTATCTTTCTTGGCTTGCCTATTTTGACTCATCATAATAATAGGTGCTTGTAATGAAGCAATACAAGATAATACTAAGTTCAACAAAATAAAAGGATATGGATCAATTGCATTTATTAACATTATTGTATTTAATATTATCCAAAATACTAGAAAAAAGCAAAATAATATAATAAAGGTCCAACTTCCTGCAATTTCAGATATTTTATCGGCTGCTTTATCTCCAAACGTCATATTAACGTCACTTTCCTTATCCACATTTATAGTTATGGGATTATTCAAAAGCATATCTAAGATCTCTTCTTCATCTTTTTCTCCTAAATCTTGATTTAATAACATTTTTACTATCTCTTTTTTCTTTTTTTCCATTCTACTCACCTCTACAAATTATAATTTCTAACTGTACCATTAGAATATTGCCAATTCTTTATTCCATCAATGCCAGGATAACCAAATATACATACTTCCAATGCTTTCATAACTCCAGCATGTGTAACAATTAATATAGTCTCATTAGGATATTTTTGTTTTAACTCTTCCAAAAACGAATTAACTCTTTCAATAACTTCACTAAAAGTTTCAGCACCACCAACAGTATGATTAGCTTTTAAGCTATACCAATTACTAAAATCTATATCCGTAATCTTTTTACTTGTTAGAACCCCCGCATCTCGTTCGATTATTCTTTCATCATAACTAATTGGTAAACGTCCATTAACAATAATATCAGCGGTATGCTTAGCCCTTAAGAGTGGTGATGAAATAACTCTATCAAATGATATATCTTGAAGAATTAAAGAAGCAATTTCAGCATCTTCTATTCCCTTATCATTTATATCAATATCATTCCTTCCATTAATCAATCCATTAACATTATTATAAGTACTACCGTGCCTTACAACATATAAATGCATATCATCACAACACTTTCTACTATAGCGATATTATATCACTATAAAAGCAAAATAAAAAGAGTATTGCTACTCTTTAATATTTTATTCAATTTCGATTTTTTTCTTAGTATCTACTACTTCTTTTTTAGGAACAGTAAGTTTTAGCATACCATTATTAAATTCTGCTTTAATGCCATCAGTTTCCAAATCTCCTAAATAGAAAGATCTTTCATATTTGCCATAACTTCTTTCCCTACGAATGTAGTTCTTTTCTTCATCTTTTTCTTCATTTTGCTTTTCAGCTGTAATTGTTAAGT
>CAKSGI010000238.1 GCA_934454005.1 uncultured Eubacteriales bacterium
CCCTTTAACAGCTTTAAAATATTCATCTAAAATAGCTTCAGATACATATTTACCAGTAAAAGCTTTAGAAAGTCTCCCCATACTAGAAAGTTGCGTTATTTGATTAATGCCTAAATATATCTCAGATGTATACGTTAAAATTGCTGCTTTTTGTACAGGATCTGAATATTTTGATTTTAACTTATCATCTTCATCGTTTTTTTCGTTCAATTCTCTAATTTTTTTCTCTAATGTTTCCTCTTCTGATTTTAAAGCTGTATCAACTGAATCACTAATTTCCTTTAATGCCGCTTCTACAAGAAAATAATAGCTTCTACTATAATGTCCATCTTCTTTTTCTTTTGATCCTTTTTCTTTTGATCCTTTTTCTTTTGACTCTTTTTCTTTTAATTCTTTTTCTTTTGACTCTTTTTCTTTTGATTCTTTTTCTTTTGATTCTTTTTCTTTTAATTCTTTTTCATACTCTTGTTCTGCTCTCTCTTTTATCATCTCTTCATTATTTATATCTAAATTTTCGTATCCCGCTTTCTTGTGGCTTGCAAGCCCTTTAATTTTCTTTTTCATATTTTCTATTATTATTTCTTTATTATTTTTATAATATTCAACATCTTTTTGAAGGTTACCCAAATTATTTTTGGCACTATTATTTTTGGCACTATTATTTTTGGCACCTTTCGACTTTACTAAATATTTTTTCCCAATATTTGTTTGTAAATTTTTAATATTTTTAACAACTAATTCAAAGTTTTTCTCTTTTACTGCGTTCTCTATACTTTTTATTTCATTTTCCAAATCTTTTAATTTATTCTCTTCTTTTCCTTTCAAATTTTTCATCAATTCCACTTTTTTTTCAGATGTTAATTGCGCAATTTCTATACCTGTAGCTGAATCTTCATCAATACATAAACCAGTATTATTTATATTATCAAAATTTATATAACTTTTATTTATCTCCCCTTTTTTCTTTTCAAGTTCCGTTATTTCTTTTTCATTACCCATTTCTCTTTCTTTAAGTTCAGTTGAAAAATTCTGTGCATCTCTAAATTCTTCATCCCCTTGAAATAAAGATGTTTGATTTTTATTTATTGTTTCATATATTTTTTTCTTTTCTTCTCCTAATGATACAGTCTTTTCATATGATTCATCTTTACCATGTCTTTGATTCCAATAAACTATTTCATGTGGAAATTTTGGACTACCGTCCACCTCTTCACAAACATTATATCGCAGAATATTTGTGCTTAGAGGGTCAACAGTTTGGTCTAAAGAAACAATATCAGTTAAATCTTCTTTTCCTTTTACACCAACATTATGCGAACCTATTATAATTTCCCAAAGTGAATGATCATCTGTCGGCAACATCCAGCCCATTAACGCTAATCTAAAATTCATTAAATTGGACTTCAAATTTAACCATTTATATGTCTTAAGCATCCTAGCAGTAGTCATAGATATTCCATTCACAATTCTTACATTATGTTTATCTACCATAGTGTCTTTAAGGAATCCACCTTTTTTAGGAATATCTTTGTATACAATTCCTTCTTTTATTGGTGACTTAGTTTTTTCCACTTCTTTAATCAATTCATCGTCATTAGCAAATTGTTCGTATATTTCTTTTTCTAAGCTTTCTTCTGGAGTGTAGTCCGGATCAACTTTTTTCCTAACCTTATCCATATAAACACTATATCTAACAGCATGATCTTTAATACGTCTATTAAAAGTTTCTGTTGTTTCATCTTTACTTTTCTCTGGAGCTGGATGTGATGTAAGATATTGTGCTGATACAGTTTCTAGAATATAGTTTCTTTCTCTTTCACTAAGGTTTAATCCCATATTATTATAATAATCAAGAGAGCGTTGGACTTCTTTCTGTTCATCTTCTCCACGATAACGTAAATTAGAACCACTTCTAACGTTATCTAACTTTGTTTCCATATTTTTTTGGTCTAAAGAAATTAAAGCCATATCGTACACATCCTGTGTATGCATGCGATTAGAAAATTGTTTATCTTTATCAAAGTCTTTATTGAATATTCTAGCTATCTTTCCAAAAAAGCCCATTACTTTATGACCAGCACCTGTATTATATAGTGCTCTAACAAGACCAGCTTTTTTAGGATTAGTGCTAGTCTTTTTTTGTTCTTCTAGTATTGAAGAATCTAAATCAAGCTCATTTACTAACTCACTCTGACCTCCCACCGCTATCTTTTGAGCTATATTTTTGAAATTTGTAATATTTTCTTCTGGATTTTTATCTTTATAGCCTTTGTAATAAGCTGCATTATAAAATGCTGTCATCTTTTCTCTTAAATTACTAGCCCCAGCCATACCTGTTACTTTATCCACTTGAGAATTAATTTCTTTATTTCCTTGCGGAATATTACTCTCTATAATTTCACAAAGTTGCTTATATTTAATTTTGCCAACTTGTCCTGCACTTGTAGGATCATCCGTATTTGTAAATGCATCTAAACAAATCTGGGCTTCTCTTTCTGCTTGATCTTTTATATTAGAATATTTATCTTTATAATATGTAACTAGGACTTTTCTCATTTTTGCAAGTCCTTCATCGACTGCTTTAATAGCCTTCTCATGTCCATACGCATATATACCTAGATTATGTTCAAAGTTTTCCTGTAGTTTTGGGAAACGGCTATCCGAAGTTAAAATCTTAAATCCAGAGCCAGTTCTCTTACTTTTCACATCGCTTTTTTCATAGCCAATACCGTACATTCAAGATCACCCCTTAGTTTATATCCAATTACCGTATTCACAAAAATATTTTAATAATTATAAATATTATACCATAATAATGTTCATACTACTCACTTAATTTTAAACAAGTTTATTCTTGATTGTTTGTGAAACATAACTAAAATAATCTTTCCTATAGTTAAATAACTATAAACTATTTTAAAATTGCTTGTACTTCATTGTTGGTTAGTTCAAGATATGTTCATAATCTAACTGTTTTATCGTTTATTCTCCTTTTTAAATTCATTACATACAATATGAAAGGTATTTAAAGTTTTTTTCGAGTTTTCTTATTTGCTTTGATCAATAAATTACAACTAAAATTGTTTACATTTTATTTTTCTCTATTTTTCATTTTTGTATATAAAAAAATTTGCCCTCAATATTTTAGGATAATTCTTTTATATATTTTTATACTTATTTTCTGTAGTGGTAAATTCGGCATAGTACTTATTTTAACTTTGATATTGATAATATTTAACCTATATATTGACATAAGTATTCGCTAATTAACTGATAAAATTAGAATTATTATTATTTTTAAAATAGGTATTTACTAAAAATGAAAAGTGCGTTA
>CAKSGI010000239.1 GCA_934454005.1 uncultured Eubacteriales bacterium
ATTGACCTAAATTTAAACAATTCGAATTGCTTACCATTTTTACCTATTCTAATTTGTTTATAAATTAGAGGACCTTTATCATGTGTAATTAAATTTGCCGTTTTAATTATTATCATTAAAAGCATTAATATAGCTAAACCAATTATAGAAGCAAGAATATCAATGATTCTCTTAATCATTAAATACAACAACTGTTTTTTACTAAATGTATATAAGTTAAAACCGATTGTATGATAAATTCCTATTTTAGACATATATGTATTTGAAGGATAAAAATCAAAAATATCATTTATTGATATATGAATTGTTATATTATTCTCTACTAATTTTTTAACAAATATACTGTCAACATCCGAAGGATTACATGCAATTAAAACTTCATTAATAGCATGTAAATTAACATACTCATAAATTTGGGCATAGTTTTCATTCGAATCAAAGTATTTAACAATATGAATCATAGATAAATGATCGCCATCTTTTATATTCTTAATGATTTCATTAGATTTATTCTTGTCGCATATTACAACTAAATTTATTTTTTCGTAATTAAATGATTTAATATAGCCATTTTTCAAAAGATATTTAAAGAATTGTTTAACAAAAGGAGAGCATAATAAATACAAAAAAATTGTACTCAAAAAAACCTGTCGAGAATATAAATCACTAAATTTACCCAAAAAAGAAAAGACAACAAAAGTTAAACTTGAATAGCATATAAATAAAAATGAGCATTTTAATTCAGAAAAATAATCACGAATAATGACTTTAGAATATATAGCTGTTAAAACAGCAATAAACAAAAAAACAAATAACTCCAAAACTAATACTTGTAAATAAATTCTTCTACTGTTTAAATAAAAATTCCCAAACTTTATATAAAAAGATAATATGTTACAGATAGCAAAAATCAGCATATCTATTAACATAAAATCTAAATGTTTAATCCAACTGTCTCTTCCCCAAAATTGCAAAACAAAACTCCCACCAAAGTTTGAAACTCTTTATAAATAAATTTGTAAAACTCATTATTTTTATACACCCCCCCCCCGGATTTCGTCAATACCCTTCGTACTTATGTGGAATTCCACATAACGAGTAAAGGAAAAGACGAAAGCTCGAACAGATTTGTCAATTGGATAAAAGCATTCGATTATAAAGTAATAAATGAAACAGAATTAATTTATATAATCGAAAACGATATTACAAATTTATTTTTTCAGTTGATATCTAGAAGATATGAGCAGAAATCTACAATAATTACAACAAACAAAAGTTTATATAATAGAATGAGATATTTGGCAATCCAGTAATAGCAAATGCAATTCTAGACAGACTTCTTCATCATTTTCATATTGTAATCATTATTGGCCCTTCTTATAGGATTAAAGATGTTATAGAGAATTTATATAACTAATCCAAATTGGTGAAAATTGTATTGACATTATCATCCCTTACAAAAGCAACAAATGGAAAAGCATTTACAAAAATAGAACATGTACAGAAAGAATCAATAATTGAATTCTAAACGACTATGGATTACATAAAATGTTCATTTGCAATCGTTCAAAATTTCTATTTTTCTCTGTAATTGCCACATCTCCATACATATGGATGCATGGATGAAAGCATTTAAATTCTAAATTCTATTACAATTTCATTCTTTCAAGGCATTTTAGGATGTCTTTTCGTACGTAATCACGTGCAATATTTTATGGATATTGAATTCTTAGACTTTTCTTTCTTGTATATTTTACGTTAAATCACCTACTTTCTGAGAAGACTCATTTACATCAAGTAAGTTAAGAGTATATAGTAATATACAAAGAAATGAGGAAAACATGATAAGAAACGGTATTCATTTTATTACAGACAAAAAAAATCTTATTTTATTTTGGTTTTTTTGCTGCATATTTCAACATTTCATTACTCAAATATTAATATCAGAATATTTACGCGCTATTCTATGGCGAATCTTATGGATAATAGATATAATTTGGACATCCATTATTTTAATAAAAGATATATATACAAAGAAAATAAACTATAAAGACACAAAAATATTTTTATTGGTTTTGTTTGTAATTTTCACAACAATAAGCTGGTTGATAAAATCTCCAAGTCATAGTCCTTATTATTTCTTCACTTTAGTAACACTTTATGAACAAACTTTTATCTTTTATTTATATGCAATTGAAACCAAAATAGAAGATATTAAGTCACTATTAAAAAAATTAGCCTTCATTTATATTTGTTTTGTTTGCTTCTATACAATAATTTCTTTATTTTTATATTTTATCGGATATACAACAATAACCTTGCCAAATAAAACTATAATTCAAATGTTCAATACTGATAATCTTGTTGCTCATAAAATTAGATATATGGGTATATGGAATTGGTGCACTGTTGCAGCTTTGGACTCTTATTTAGCAATATTACTTCATTTATATTTAATTGATAATAACAGTAATAAATTTTTTCACATCTTATTTATTATCTTAGAATCTTTTATGATTTATTTAACAGATACTAGATCAACGTTTATTATTTTAGTATTCATCATATTATCCTTTATTTCTTTTTTATTTTTAAGGAAAAAAGGTATTAAAAAACTATATTTTTTTTGTAAAATATCTGCGTTTGCTATTGTCTTTATATTTATTCTCTATTTTTTAATTTTTAAATCTAATTTGCTGTTTTCTCTAATCAAAAATCCTGAAGAAACATTAGAAATATTATCTTCAGGAAGATTTGAAATGGCTAAAGGAATTATAATTTCTGTTAAAAATGACTTGTTATTAGGTAAAGGATATTGTAATAATGAATTCATCATAAAGAATTATGCAATACAACATCCTCATAACATATTTTTAGCTCTTCTTTTATATACAGGTATACCTGGCATTATTTTCTTTAGTTCATTTTTAATTTTAAATTTTAAAAAAGCAACTACTAAAATAGATTACATTTTGCAAAATAAAATTAAATGGATATTTGTACTTGTTATATGTATATTTATTGAATCCCTATTTGACATATGTATCATTGGAGCACCTGTTAATATACAAACCTTGTTTTTTTGGTTGTGTCTAGGAATTATAAGTAAATAACAATTTGTTCACTGATAAAAATAAAGATTATTTAAAACTGATTCATATACCGCTTTTAATTCTTGACCAATTTTGTCTATACTTCTTTCTTTAGCAACTTCAAATCCTGCTTCTTTTGTACTAGGTAATATCTTTTCTACGCATCCCTGTACTAGTTTTATAAATTCTTCATTATCATGACCTTTATAACAATGAACTTTATCTTTT
>CAKSGI010000240.1 GCA_934454005.1 uncultured Eubacteriales bacterium
CTTTTTCATATCGGTGGTAAAAAAGGGTAACTTTAATAGAACTCCCTTAAGGTGCTTTTTCAAAATCTATCGATATTGGTATACAGACCTCTTATTCGAGGTTGAACTCTACTTCGTCATTGAGCATCTTCCAGATGACTCTGACAAGCTTGTCGGCGCAATGCCTAAGTGCATTGTACTGTAGTGAGACCGGTCTTCAGCCCTTTTGGCATTGTAATAAGCCTCGAAGGTTGCGTTGCTTCTAACAACGTTGCAAGCTGCATTAACCAGAGCGTAGCGTAATACGTGGGAACCGCGTTTGGACATACGAGTTGTCTTAGCCTGGAAGTTACCAGACTGATAGATAGACGGATCCAAACCAGCGAAGGCAAGCAGCTTGTTAGGATTGGAGAAACGGTGAATATCACCTATTTCACCAAGAATCATTCCACCATTGATATATCCGATACCAGAAATGGTCATGATGATAGAATCGTTGAATCTCATGAATCCGTCATCTCAGCTTCAATCTTTTCTAATTGGCTATCCAGTAACTCGATTTGTTGAATTGTCTGAGTTATCCGAATGAAAAGTCTAATTCCCCAGCTATGCTGGGGAGAATAGTGTAAGTGTAAATGATGAGGATATCAATAAAAAACCTCCTATGTTATATTGAGAATGGTGTCGCAAGCCAAACTACAGGGAAAAATCAAAAGTCCATAGTATCTGAATTGTATTGAACCACGATATTAAAAGAAAGGAAATGTGTGATAATTAACTTCCTAATTATCATATAAGGAGACATATGAAGAAAAATGTAATATCAGTAATAGTACCGATTTTTAATATATCAAAGTATTTAGACAAGTGTATAGAATCAATTCTTAATCAATCGTATTCTGATTTGGAAATAATATTGGTTGATGATGGTTCAAGTGATAATTCGGGCAGTATTTGCGATTATTATGCTACTATGGATAAAAGAATAAGAGTTATTCATAAAGAAAATGGAGGTTTAGTATCTGCAAGAAAGGCAGGACTTGAAATTGCAACGGGAGAGTATATTGCGTTTGTTGATGGGGATGACTGGATTGATGCTGAAATGTATTCGGAAATGTTAGAATTATGTATAAAGAATGATGCTGATTTTGTTGAATCAGGGTATACATATGAACGTAATGGAGTGGAAGTTAACTTTTTTTGCAAAGATGCCAATATTTATCTAAATGACGATATAAGAGAAGGAATTATAAAAGAATGGATGTGCTCATTAGAAACTGCACCAATTCGTAGTACAATATGGAGCAAACTCTATAGGATAGAAATTATTAAAGAAGCATATGAAAATGTAAACAAAATGCAATCATTAGGTGAAGATTTTTTGTGTTATTTACATTTGATTAAAAGTAGTAAAAGGGTTGTTGTTACATCGAAAATATATTATCATTACTCTTTTCGAGATAACTCGTTATCACATGATACTTCAATAGGAAGATTAAGAAACAGTTGTGGATTGTATTGCAAATGTTGTGAACTAATTCGAGAGATATATCCTTCTATTGATGAGAATAAAGTTAATGCATGGTTTGCACAGCATACTGTGGAAGATTTCTATAAGTTAAATTTTGATAAGGAAGTTCCGACACCAATATACAAAATTGATAATATTGACGAACTTAGAGGTAAAAAGATTGTTATATATGGGGCAGGAAATGTTGGTAAAGACGTTTACATTCAATTGTGTAAGTATGGGGATATAAAAATAGTTGACTGGATAGATAGAAATAGTGACAGATATAATTATCCATATTATACAGTTCATAGTGCATCCATTCTTCCTGAATTGGAGTATGATGTTATTCTAATTGCAGTTCTTAGGGAGAAGGTGGCTAAATCCATAAAAAGTGATATTTTAGAATATGGATGTTCAGAGGAGAAAGTGATATGGAAAGAAATTGTTAAAGCTGTTAATCAATTTATTCCAGAACCAGTTGGATACAATATTGTTAGATTTATAGGTGGCTTGGGAAATCAAATGTTTCAATATGCCTTCTATCGGGCATTGCAGGAAAAAGGTCAAAAGGTGAAGGCAAGTATAGATTCGTTTACGAAATATAGCAAGCGTAGTTTTGAATTACCTAAGGTATTTCCAAATGTCAAATTGTGTTATGATGAGGATATGAAATACGAAAGCTATAAAAATAGTTTAAGTTTTCATGAATTATATCAAGAGACTGAAAATGGTGTATACGATGCCGAGGTTTTCAAAAGGACAGATTGTTCAATGTCGGGGTATTGGCAAAGTGAAAAATATTTTGAAAATATTAAGGAAAATATACGTGAAGAGCTAATATTTGAACCCGAAGAAGCAAGATTAATTAAATTGGCAGAACGGATTCGAAGTGAAAAGAATAGTGTGTCATTACATGTAAGGAGAGGTGATTATATGGAAACACCAGAAATGTATGGAAATATATGTACAGTAGAATATTATAATAGAGCACTAAAATTTGTGAAGGAAAAATTACAGAATCCTATATTTTATGTTTTTTCAGATGATTTAGAGTGGACGAAAAATAATATCAAAATACCTAATGCAAATTATATTAGTGATATATTGTTTCAGGATTATCAAAATTGGTATGATATGTTTTTGATGAGTTGTTGCCATCATAATATTATAGCAAATAGTTCATTTAGCTGGTGGGGAGCATGGCTTAATACCAATGAAGATAAAGTAGTTATAAGCCCCAATAAGTGGATTAATGGAGAACATACGAAAGATATTTGGTGTTCTTCTTGGATAAGAATGTAGGTGATAAATATATGGAAAAAGTTACAGTTATTATTCCGGTATATAATGTAGAAGAATATATTGAAACATGTTTGAGTTCAGTAATAGGACAAAGCTATAAAAATCTAGAAATAATTTGTGTTGATGATTGCTCGACAGATTCTTCATATGCTATATGTTGTAAGTTTAAAAAGAAGGATACTAGAATAAAAGTGCTACAAAATGAAAGTAATTCTGGGCAGGGTTACACAAGGAATGTTGGAGTAGATGCGGCCAATGGTCAATATTTGTATTTCCTTGATCCGGACGATTGGATACCGGAGTATGCTATCGAGCATCTTTTGGCTAAGTCAGTTGAAAGCGACAGTGATATGACAGTAGGTGCAATGAGCAACTATAATCAGCAAACAGAAGAATATATTACAGGATGGAGAGATGTTGATCAAGCGATTGCCTTGGACACATATTTAAATTGGTCGATGTGCAATAAACTTTTTAAAAGAACTTTCTATAAAGAAAATTCTATCAGACAGTATACAGG
>CAKSGI010000241.1 GCA_934454005.1 uncultured Eubacteriales bacterium
ACATCTGTTGGACGATAAAATTTCTCGTTAACACATACTACCATCTTACCAGTTGCTTCCTCATAACCTTTTTCATTAATGCCTTCGCCTTTCCATTCAAGTTCAATTCCTACATAATGGAATGCTAATGTGCATGTGATTGAGCTGCTAAATTATAAATTTCATCTGGTTGTACTTCATTAATTAATCTAATTAGTCCGGCAGAATCTGATAAATCACCATCATGTATTTTTATTAGATTCTTTTCTAATAAATGATCAATTCTACCAGTATTAGAAATAGATGAACGACGTACAATTCCATGTACTTCATAACCTTTTTCTAATAAAAATTCTGCCAAGTATGATCCATCTTGTCCTGTAATACCTGTAATTAATGCAACTTTATTCATTTTCTACTCCTCTTTCCTTATCAATCATTTCTTTAATAATAGTTTCAAATTTGACTTTTGATTTCCATCCTAATTCTTCATATGCTTTTTTAGGATTACCACATAAATAAGCAGTACTATTTCTATATAATTTAGGATCAACTTCAACTAATATCTCACCAGTTTCTTTATTTTTAGCAATAGATTCTATTCCAGTGTTTTCCCAAATAATATCTATATTTATATATTTAAATGCAATTGTAATTAATTCTTTTACAGAATGTGCTTCACCTGTTGCAAATACATAATCTGTTGGTTTTTCCTGTTGAAGGGATAACCACATACCTTCAACATAGTCTTTAGCATATCCCCAGTCTCTTAATGAATTTATGTTTCCTACATATAATTTTTCTTTTTTGCCTTTTTCAATTTTAACAATTGTTTTAGTAACTTTTTTTACAATAAAATCATCATCTTCTCTTAAAGATGTATGATTAAACATAATTCCATTTACAGCATATAAACCATAACTATCACGGTAATTATTTACAATAAAATGTGAATATAATTTTGATGTAGCATATGGATTTTGGGGATTAAATGGAGTATTTTCATCTTGCATTACTCCATCATTTTGATTTCCACTAAATAATTGGGAAGTTGATTCATTAAATAATTTTGTTTTTAAATCAGATTGTTTAATGGCATCTAATAATCTTAATGTTCCTAATGCATTAACCTGTGCAGTGTATTCAGGAAGCTCATATGAAACATCAACATGAGATTGTGATGCTAGATTATATATTTCATCTGGTTTAACATTTTCAAGTAATCTATTAATACTTGAAGTATCAGTTAAATCGCCTAAATGAAAGAATAAACTTTTATTATAAATTGAATCATTTTCAACTAAATGTTTAATTCTATTATTATTTAATTGTGATTTGGTAGTAATCAACCCATGAACTTCATAATTTTTACTTAATAAGAATTCAGTAAGATATGAACCATCTTGAGTAACTATACCAGTTATTAACGCAATTTTTCTCATCTTTGGTCTTACTTCCTCCTTCTTTTTAGGATTAATTAATATACATCTACCTTGTCCTGAAAATAATATATTTTTTTCATCAAAACATATTAAAAATGTATCACCTTTTTTTACATATGTACCATTAACAATTAAATCACCATCAATAACATAAATTATTGAAAATGAATTATTAGATAAATCTAATTGTTCATTTATAAATATTTTGATAACATCAAAATATTTTGAATTGAACTCTTCAGATTTTTGAAATGGATAAACAGGATTTTTATTGTCATTATATCTAATTACATTTAAAGAATCTTCGATATGAAGTTCTCTTTTAGGTAGTCTATCATAATCATAAAGTCTATAAGTGATATCACTAGATTCTTGAACTTCAAGTACAAAAGAATCAGCCTGTAATGCATGAACTGTTCCCGGTTCAATAATTACTAAATCACCATTTTCTACATTTCTTTTAATTAATTTATCTTTTAATATTCCGTTTGATAAAAAATTTTTAACATCAATTTGTTTTGAAGCATCAATTCCAGCAATGCATGATTTTGCTTCATTTTGATTTAAAAAGTACCAACATTCAAATTTTCCTAACGAATTATGATGCTCTAAAGCATAATTATCATTAGGATGAACTTGAACTGATAAATTTTCTTTTGCATCAATTATTTTGATTAATAATGGAAATTCTTTATCATTAAAATCTCCAAATAATTCTGGATGTTTTCTCCATAAATGTCTTAATGTCTGACCTTTATATTGACCAGATTTAATTTTTGATGATTTTTTATTATATCCTGATACAATCCATGCTTCTCCAGTGCTATTAGGACAATCATAAATTGTATTAAGTTTATTTCCTGCCCAAGGCTTTTGTTCGAAATATGGCTCTAAAAATAGTATCATAAGTTACCTCTATAATTTTTGAATTATTTTCTTAATTTCTTGATTTCTATTTTTAGGACATATTAATATTTCATCTTTTGTTACTGCAACAACCATATCATTTACACAAAGTAATGATACTCTTTGTACAATAGAATCAGAAACAATAATGTTGTTATTTGAATCTACAAAAATTGTATTTACATTTCTAATAACATTTCCATTATCATCTTTATCAAATAATTCTTCAAAAGCTGTATAATTTCCTACATCATTCCATCCAAAAGATGCTGGAATAACATTAATATTATCAGCATGTTCCATCACAGCAAAATCAATTGATTTTTTTTCAAATAATGGGAATAATTCTTTTGAAATTTGAGCAGTTTTTAATCCTTCATTTTTAGTAATTAATTTATTTATTTTTGAGATTGTATCATAGTGATTAGGAGAATATTTTTTTAATGCTTCAAGTATTACATCATGTCTAAATGTAAACATACCTGAATTCCATAAAAAATTACCTGATTCAACATATTCTTTAGCTATTTCATATTTAGGTTTTTCTCTAAAACCTAATGATTTAGTTGGTATATTTTTTACTGGATTTAGTGCTTCAATATAGCCATATCCTGTTTCAGGATATGTTGGAGTCATACCAAATGTAACAATATTTCCTTTTAATGCATCATCTAAAGCTATTTTTACTACTTTTCTAAATTCATCTTCATTTTGAATTAAAGCATCACTAGGTAATACACAAATGACTGGGTTTTCATAATATTTTGAAATAATCATAGAGCCATACGCAATAGCTGCAGCTGTATCTCTAAACATTGGTTCAATAATAATTCTATCTTCAGGTAATTCAGTTAAATCAGCTTTTAAAGCATTAACTTGAATTTCATTTGTCGCAATGAAGATTTGTTCTTTTGATACTAATGGAAGTATTCTTTCATATGTTAATCTAATTAATGATTTATCAC
>CAKSGI010000242.1 GCA_934454005.1 uncultured Eubacteriales bacterium
ATTCTGTACTTTTTCATAGGAGTATAACCTGCTGGCATTTTCCATACCATCTGTTGTAATTACGAAAATGGTTTTATCAGGACGGTCTTCCACCCTTGCGTACTTATGTATGTTTCCAATATGTCTGATTGCTCCACCTACTGCGTCAAGAAGTGCCGTGCAACCTCGAACGTAATATTCCTGTTCTGTGATTTTTTCAACCTGATCAATAGGTACTCTGTCATGTAACACCTGGCAAACATCATCAAACAAAATAGTTGATACATATGCCTGCTCACCTGTCTTTTTCTGCTTCTCCATCATTGCATTAAAACCTCCAATAGTATCTGCTTCAAGACCTCCCATGGAGCCACTTCTGTCCAATATATAAACAATTTCTGTTGTGCCTTTACTCATATTTCTTTACCTCCAAATATTATTAATTACCTCCCTGCAGTGAGGTTTTCTTTGTTGTGATGTAATAATAACATTTGGATAAAGAAAAAAGGTCAACCCTAAGGCGACCTTTTAATTTAGATTCTAAATCTTCCTCTGCGTCAGACAAAGAACCTTCCTTTATTGATTTGACAATGAATCCAGCCCATAATCAAACAATACAATATCTATTTTTAATACATTATAATCTTCATGTAATATGAAGTATTCAACAATCTTATCCCTTTGAGATATTGGGGACAATGCATATCCAGCAATTCCCAGGAAATCTATTGTCTCATCCAAATTTAAATGCAAACCTATGGCCAATGCCAACATTTTCTCCTTTGAAGGTTTTACCTTACCTTTCAGTAGCTTTGAAAAATACTGCTTGGAGATATTAGCTGCTGCGTATACCTGCGAATTTTTAAGTCCTTTCTTATTTATCAGCTGTTGGAGGTGCTTTTCAAATGAATCTGTATAAATTTGCTTTAGTGCATCTTCAAGAGATTCTGGTGACTGTGTTTCTTTTAAAAGTTCATCAGTTAAATTTCTATCAAAAGCATTGGAGTTGTCTTTGACTTTATCTTGTTTTCTTGGAGAAATATGTGATTTTACTGCTGTTTTCTGTGGTATAAAATCTTTTCTTTCTCGCGGAATAGGGTTTGATGTACCAGGATATATGACGTTTTGATATTCTTTTTTCCCTGGATATGTATCATTTTGGTACTCTTTTTTAAGAGTTGCTTCCACGTAGACATCATCAATAAAACTTGCGACATCATCAACCCACTTTCCGGAAACGCTCACATCTTCACTGCCAAATACAACCAGTGTAATCTCCATGTCATTATGTTCTAAAAATTCTGTAAACGTATCTACAGCAATCTGTATTGCCAACTCTTTTGGAAAACCATATGTGCCTGTGGCTAAAAGTGGAAAGGCAATGGATTTGCATCTACGCTTTTTTGCCAGTTGCAATGCCCTTTTGTAACACAAATGGAGACACTCTATTTCATTTTTGGTGCCATCTATCCAGCAGGGACTACTTACATGAATAATATCCTTTGCATTCAAGCCGAACGCTTTTGTAGCAGCCACTTCACCTGGCATCAATGTTCCAATCTTTCTTCGTGCTTCCAGCAGTTTTTCCCTGCCTGCTGCTTTATATATGGCAGAATCTACGCCACCACCAATGGCAACTTTGGGATTTGCCGTGTTTACGATGGCATCTGCTTTTACTTTTGTAATGTCATTTCTTATGATTTGAAAAGGCAAAATTGACCTCCTTGGGGTGCTATGGGATTGCATTCTTTTTCCTAACCCCATTCTCTCCTGCAGACTTTTTAGTATTATAATTGTACTTGATGGTAATGAAAATTAAAATCACAATTGTAACGATTGATATGTGATTTGCACATTTATAAAACTAGTATATAAAACTAAGGATTTATCATCTACCAAGTTTGGTTGAAAAAATTGCAACTAGCAGTTGCGTGGAAGAGGATGTTTTGGATATGCTATATCAGATTGATAAAAAACTTTATTATCTTCGCTTGTTATCTTCGCTTATTTTCACCAATTCATTGTATCCTTGATGCTAAGTCCCACAGACAATTTTAGGTTTTTAGGTGGGGTAGACAGACAAAATATTATTAACACTTCATTTTTTCAACGATTTTTGCACTATCTTTTATTCCTCACGGCTGTATATTTCTACTGGTAAAATCTTTGAAATTTCTTTATTTGTACCAATTCTATAAACACTTGAATCTGTTATTCTATAATCTTTATTTTCACGGCCTGAATTAAACAATACCAGATTATCTTTTCCATTTATCGAACTCGTAAACTTTATTCCGTCAAATCCAATTGTAGAAACAAACTCAGATATATATTGCGTAATCCAATATTTTCCTTGAGTCTCGCTTATTGGACGTGAAAAAATAGTAGAAAGAGCTATTCTATCAAATATTATCTCATCATCTACATCTTCACAAGTATCTGATGTTGTCGGATATGTCACATCGAATATTTTTAATTCTTTATCAATTATAAAAGTACCAACACTAATCAAATCACCAACCTGGGGCTTAACTTCCCAAATAGCCGTTTCATAATCCTCTGCTAAATATAAATACGATATTCCCTTAGCATTTATTCTTCCTTCACTCGCATATTCACTTGGAGGGGCATCTGCCTCTTTACCCTCATAGCCAGAATAATCGCATTTGTATTTCTCTACGAACTTTTCATATTTATCATAATACTCCCTTTCATTTTTTTCTCCACCAAGGTTAGACAAATCGTTTTCTTCTATCCATTTCAAAATCGAAGCCCAATTAGAAGCACTTCTTGAATCCTTATTGGCTTTTTTGATTACCTTATCCGCCAATTCTTCTAAGAAATCATGATACTCTTTAAGTTCCTTAAGATTTTTTTCATCTTTATAATTTTTTATTATTCTTGCTCTATAATAATTTTCTGACTTATTTAAATCAATTGACAAATCACCCTTAATGTTACGAATATGATCTAATATTGGACTGTCTATGAAATAATGATTTTTTACAGTATTATTTTCCAAATTCTTTATCATTTCCCCAATATTTGACTCCTCCCCTACCTTTTTCTGCAACATTATTCCAAGATAACTCCCATCAAATGCTATTCCCATTTACGTCCTCCTATCATTCCTAAAAAGATTACTCCATAGTTCCGATCAAGCCTCCCGCGGAAATATTTGCGTTGAGTTTTTCCTGTATCTCTCTGACTAGGACTTGCTTAGAAGTCTCATCAACTTTAGTCTTTCTGCTTGGAAACTCCTATTGCTCTGAAAAATTTCTATATCCTCTGGCCAT
>CAKSGI010000243.1 GCA_934454005.1 uncultured Eubacteriales bacterium
TATTTGTTTTATAGAGTAAAAAGTTCTATTTGTATTTTAATAGATCATATTATAAATGAATTTTCACAAAATGAGTTTGTAATTTCTGGAACTGAGGTTGATGTATCTGATGGAGGAGATGTTGAGCCTTTAACTTTAGAAACTTTGGATGGTAGCAAAATTAAGGTTCGAGGAAAAATAGACAGAGTAGATATAATGAAAAAGAATGGCAACTTATATGTAAGAGTTATAGATTACAAAACGGGGGTAAAGGAATTTAAATTATCTGATGTTATATATGGATTGAATACACAAATGTTAATATATTTAATGACTTTATGCAAAAATTCTAAAAAGAGTATTATTCCATCTGGAATATTATATATGCCATGTAATAAACCATTAATAAATGCAGATAAAAATATTAAAAAGGATAAATTAGATATAGAAATAAATAAAAAACTGAAAATGAATGGGTTGGTATTAAATATTCCTGAAGTTATAAAGGGTATGGAGAGTGATGCTAAAGGTGTATTTATTCCAACATCTTTAAGTGATGGAGAATTAAAGAAGACCGATAATGTTGTAAGTTTAGCACAGATTGGTTCTATTATGAAATATTTAGAAAAATTGATAATTTCTATGGCAGAAGTATTAAAGAGTGGGGACATTTCTGCTAATCCTGTAATTGGAGAACATGATGCATGTAAATATTGCGAGTATAAATCTATTTGTGGATATGAAGATAAAGTTTTTGGAAAAATTATAGAAAGAATCGATAAAGACAAAGCTATTGATGTGATAGAAAAAAGTGTAGGTGAAAAAGATGGCTGAAAGAAAATGGACACAGTCTCAATTAGACGCTATTAATTCAAGAGAAGGAACAATATTAGTTTCAGCGGCAGCAGGATCTGGAAAAACAGCTGTATTAGTTCAAAGGGTTGTTGATAGAATTACAGATCTGAATAATCCGTGTGATGCGGACAAACTTTTGATTGTTACATTTACAAAAGCGGCGGCTTTAGAAATGAAAAATAGGATATCACAAATGATATCTGAGTTAATAGAAAGTGACCCTTATAATGTGCATTTAAGGCGACAACAAGTGTTGCTTACTAAAACACATATAAGTACTATACATAGTTTTTGCAGTGAAGTTATAAGAGAGAATTTTTACAAATTGAATATATCTAAAGATTTTAGGATTGCAGATGCAAATGAAATGACAGTTTTAAGGGATGAAGCTGTTCAATGTGTTATTTCTGAGTTATATGAAAATGGAAACGATGAATTTTTTAATTTTGTAGAAGCATTTAGCACGGCTAAAGATGATAGTAAATTAATAAATATAATAAATTTACTATATGATTTTGTTAGATCTCACCCTTTTCCAGGATTATGGCTTGATGAAAAGGCTAAAATGTATAATGAAAAAGAGAATATATTAAATACTATTTGGGGACGAACGATTCTTGAATATACTAGAGATGCTTTAGAATATTGTATAAGTTTGACCCAAAATACGTTAGACTTAATAAAAGAAAATGATGTTATAGAAAAGGCTTATAAAGAATCTTTTTTATCTGATATGGTGAATCTTAATGATTTAAAGTTGGCTATTGAATCAAAAAATTGGAATTATATATCAAGAAAAATTGTCTTATTTGAATTTGCCAAGCTAAAACCTTTAAGAGGATATAAAGATGATTCTGTAAAGATAAAGGTTTGTAATAATAGGGATGAAGTGAAACTTACTATAAAAAAAATTGCTAAGTTATTTTACGCTGATGAAAATAGGTGTATTGAGGATCTATCTCAACTTTTTCCTATTGTTAAGATTTTATTTACAGCAGTTAAAATGTTTTCTAAAAAGTTAGACGATTTAAAATTATCGAAAAATGTAGCTGATTTTGGTGATTTAGAACACTTGATGATAAAGCTTTTAGTAAATATAGATAATGATGGAAAGTACATAAAAACTGAGAATGCTGTAATTCTATCACAAAAATTTGAAGAAATTATGGTTGATGAGTATCAAGATACGAATGAAGCACAGGATATTATATTTAGAGCTCTATCTAATAAGGAGACAAATTTATTTTTTGTAGGAGATGTGAAGCAGAGTATATATAGATTTAGGCAAGCTATGCCGGAGATATTCTTAAAAAGAAAGGAAAAATATCCTAAATTTGATAGTAATATTAAAAATTACCCGGCTAAAATAATATTAGATCGTAATTTTAGAAGCAGAAGTGGTATTACAGATTCTGTTAATTTTATTTTTAAACAAATCATGTCAAAACAGGTTGGTCAGATAGATTATAATAGTGAAGAAATGCTTACATCGGCAGCATTGTATCAGGAAAAGAATGATGCAAGTACTAGAATAGATCTTATTGACATTTCAAAAAGCAATATTGAGGATATGGATATAATAGAAGCGAGATATATTTCAAAAATAATTATGGAAATGATTTCTTGCGAATATAAAATTAAAGATGGTGATGTAGAAAGGCCAATTACTTATAAAGATTTTTGTATTTTAATAAGGAGTGCTAACAAACATGCCTCAGTTTATGCAAATGAATTGCAAATGAATTCTATCCCTGCATGGTCAGATGTGTCTGGGAACTTTTTTGAAACTAAAGAAATATCGGTTATATTATCTTTACTTAGAGTAATAGATAATCCTATACATGATGTATCAGTTTTATCTGTTCTTTTTAGTCCTATTTTTGGTTTTATACCTGACAAATTGAGTGAAATTAGGGTTGTAAACAAAAAGATGCCATTATATTTTATTATAAAAAAGTTAGCAGATAATGGAGATAAACAATGTAGTGAGTTTATAAACCAGATGGAAGATTACAGAAATCTTGCGACAGTTATCCCGGTTAATAAACTTATTAATTATATATATGAAAAATCGGGTTATTTTTCTATGGTTCAAGCTATGAAGAATGGAAAAATAAGAATGGCTAATCTTAGAATTCTTATGGAGTATGCAAGAAATTATGAAGCATCTGGGCATAAAGGGTTATCGGGGTTTATAAAATTTATAGATAGACTGAAACAAAAAGGAACAGATCTTATTCCAGCAAATACAGTTAATGAAAATGCTAATGTTGTTAGAATTATGAGTATACATCGATCTAAGGGTCTTGAATTTCCAGTTTGCATAATAGCTGGTTGTTCTAGAAAATTTAATACAGATAGGTCGGATATACTTTTACATCCATCTTTAGGGTTAGGAATCAAACTTAGGAGTCATAACAATATGGTTCAATCTACAAC
>CAKSGI010000244.1 GCA_934454005.1 uncultured Eubacteriales bacterium
AAATTATACTCATACCTGCCCCCTTAAGTAATCTAAATGTTTTTTCTTGAGTTCTTTTTTATAATCTCTGCTTACATATAACTTTTTACCACCTTGTAATACCACGCTTTCTCCCATGATACCTTCAATTTTTGAAATATTTACAATTAACGATTTGTTCAACAAACCAAATATTTCGGTATCTAACTGTGACCATATTTCTTCCAACGTCATATTACACTGATATTTTCTGTCGTCAATTGTATAAATCCATACTTTTCTCCGCTCTTTTTCTAAATAACTAATATTTGAAAAAGCAATGCTGTAATTATTTTTTCTATAAGAGAATATAAAACTTTTCTCTGCTACCCCTATATATTTTTTAGTTTTCCCTATTACTCTTTTCAACCTTTCCAATGTTAAAGGTTTTTCAATAAAATCAAACGTTATCGTTTCAAACACATCAAATACATATCGTGGATGACTTGTCATAAAAACAATTAAGGCATTTACATTTTTCTCCCGAAGTCTTTTTGCAAAATCTATCCCCGAAATTTCTTTCATTTCAATATCTAATATGAACAAATCAAAAATCGCATTCTGCTCTGTTATGTATCGTTGTAATTCTTCTGCACAGAAAAACACTTCACATTCTAACGACTTATCATGAATGGTATCAATATACTGTTCAATTTGTTCAATTACTGCCCTGTCATCATCACAAACTGCAACCTTCATCTTCTGTCTCCCCTTTTTTGATTTTAAGTATATTATAATTATACCATACTTAAATGCCAAAATCATCCTTAATAAAATTTCGTTTCACAAACCTATTATCTTGTTCGCATAAAATAATTCAGATGTTTTTCTTTGACTAACATCTTATAATCTCGTGCAATATATAACGCTTCTCCATTTATCAAATGAATTTCATCTCTTACAATTTTATCAATCATTGCCAGATTAACAATACAACCACGATTAATTTTAACAAACATATCTGTCGAAAGTTTCTTTAGAATTTCTTCCATCGTCATATTACATTCATACATATGTTCTGAATTTATATGTATATATGCTTTTCTTTTTATTTTTTCTATATAAATAATATTCTGATATGGGACTGCATACTGATTTTTGTTATGCATAAAGACAAAATTAGTTTTAGAAACAAAGATATAATCATATACCTTATATATAACTTTCTTAAAGTTTTCAAATGTCATAGGTTTTAATAGAAAATCAAAAGTATTGACATCAAACACATCTATAGCGTATTTAGGATAACTGGTCATAAAAATAACTGGTGCATATTGATTAACCTGTCTAATCTGTTCAGCCAATTGTATTCCTGATTCATCTGCTATTTCTATATCTAAAAAATATACATCAAAATCCAATTCTGACATATGACTGTAAAACTCTTCTGCTGAAAAATATACTTCATACTCGATAGATATTTCTTTTATTTCTTCTATATACGACTCAATCTGTTCCACAACAGATTTATCGTCATCACAAACAGCCAAACGTAACATATCTCTCCCCTTACCCTTAAATCAATCATCTTCACAATCTTCAAAATACTCTGACCGAAAAAACTCATACAATGTTATTCTCAAACCATTACATATTTTATTAATCGTCGCAACTGGCGGATTTGTACCGGACAATATATTCTTGAGTGTCGATTTTGGAATAGCCGCACGAGAGGCTAGAGTATAATAAGTAATATTTTGTTCGTTACATAAATCTGTTATTCTTTTACAGATTGCTTCATTTGAGGTCATAATACTTCTCCCATAGATAGTCCTATTAAGATTTTACTCGTTTCTTTTTGAAACTAGGTCTATATATAGTATTTGCATGTGACAATATTTTATTTATTTTTTGTACAAATATTACATATAAAGTACATTTTGTTACATTTTTGATTTTTGAAAGATAGCATATGATAACCTTTATTAAAATCAAAAGGAGGTTCTATTATGAAGGCAAAAATTAGAAATTTAATTACTAAAACAAATGTTAAACTACTTTCTTCATTTGCTGCATTTGCATTAGTTATTACTACAATGGCATCCAATCAGAGATGTTGGTACGTATTGCATGAAGAAAAATTACCTGAAAACAGCAAAAAACTCAGGAAATTTTAATTATGGTAATTGCAGATTATTTAATTGACAGAATGATGAAAAAAAATATTATTAGCAAAGATGATAAAGAGATTTACAATTATGGATTAAACAATGGTTTCACGGTACTGATAAATTTCATAACAGCATTATTTCTTTCATACATAGTCCGAAAAACAGATGTTTTGCTGTTCTTTCTTGTTTCGTTTATACCATTACGTTCATATTGTGGTGGAATACATTGTAAATCACGTATTCTTTGCTATATATATTCAAATATCATCATTACCTGTTTGTTGGTCATTCAGAATTTCTTTTGCAAGAATATTACCATTTTTCTCATAATATCTTTTGCAAATTTTATTTACTTATTCTGCATCAAAACAGAGGGTAATCATATTCGTTCTTTGGATAATTATGAAATTGTCCGATATACTAAAATAAAGCGTATCATTCTGTTAATTATTGCTTTAGGGGGAATCATTCTATTTTTAACAAATTTTTTCCAATATTCTACTACAGCTTTTTCATCTATTAATCTGTCAGCCATTCTGGTTGTTTTGGAAAAGGTTAAAAACAAAAAACTTTTTAATGCGTCATATGAAAATACACTTAAATAATCTGTAAAAAAAACGCAAGTTGATATTAAAATATCTATTAACGCACAAAAGGTCGGGGGAACCCGACCTTTTGGCTATTATTTACCTAATTTGCTTTAACGTTTTAAAGGTTTATCTGACAAATCTTCTTTTGACACAGATTTTTTCGTTCTCTTGGACACTTTTGAAGACTTATCTCTCGTACTCTTTTCTTGCTTTTTCTCATTCTCCTCTTTCTTTGGTTCACCCACCTTCTCCTTTACACCTTTATTCTTCGCTTCTCTGTACTGTTGCAATACATTACCATACAGCTCTTCCCTGAATTCCTTTGTGACTGGATAGCATGCATCCTGATAAACTGCTCTTCCATCTTTATCTGTCTGATTTGTCCTATAAGAAGGCATTGCCACAAACTCAGTATCTTTTCCACTTAAAACAGATACATTATTGACTATAAATGAATCTTCAAAGAAAATTCTTGCAAGCCCTCTGATTGCACTGCCCTCTCTTTCAAATGGTGCCACCAATGTTTCATATTCCATCTTTGCAGGAGTTGTAG
>CAKSGI010000245.1 GCA_934454005.1 uncultured Eubacteriales bacterium
GAACAAATTTATTATGATTTGGATATATTAAATTCATATATCAAAATAACTCATATTGATTTAATAAAAAATGACGCTTTAATTTCTCAAACTATATTAGATAAGTATTTAGTTAGATATGATTATAGGAGTGAGAGAATATTATTCCCACATTTAAAACATGATGATAAGACTAAAATAGCTGGCATAGTTGGAAGAACAACAATAAAAGCTTTTAAGGAACTAAAGATAAATAAATATATGAGTATGCTTAAAACAGAATATATGAAAAGTAATAATCTATACGCTTTATCTTTGAATATAGAAGAAATAAAAAAGAGAAACAAGGTAATAATATTTGAAGCAGAAAAAAGTGTTATGAAAGCTGATATGATGGGCTATGGCATAGGCGTAGCTGTAGGATGTCATGATATATCTAGTACACAATTTAAGATGTTGCTGAAATTAAATGTAGAAGAGATAATAATAGCTTTTGATAAAGATGTAGATTTAGAACATATAAATAAAATTTGCAAAAGATTTGATTTGTATAGAAATATAAGTTATATATATGACAAATGGAATCTACTAAAAGAAAAAGATAGTCCTGTAGATAGAGGGATAAAAAAGTGGAAGTTTTTATATGATCATAGAATAAAGTATAAGGGAGAGTAATGAGAATGGCAGAGAGAAAACGGTTAGTAATACCGCAAAAATTTAAGGATATGTATGGTCAAAAATTCCCTATATGGAGTTATAGTAGAGTATCAACATTAAAAAATTGTCAACATGAATATTATTTAAGTAGGATTTTAAAACATAAATCAGAAGATAATATTTATAGTGTCTGTGGGACATACGCACATGATATATTGGAGAAATTTTACAACAAAGAAGTTAGATACGAAGATATGGGAAATACTTTTGAAGAAAACTTTTTAGATGTTGAAATATCAGATTATAAATTTAGTAATGATGAAGATAAAAACTTAGCTATGATGGGGAAATATAAATCTTGTATAGTGCATTTCTTTGATAATCATATACCAGTTGAAAGCAAAGTAATATCAGAAAAAGAAATATGGGTAGATGTTAATGGAAATATATTTGTAGGTTATGTAGATGCTATTCATAAAGAAAATGGCAAAGTAGTTATAACAGACTATAAAACTTCGTCTATTAGTGAATTTAAAGGCGAGAAATTGCTAGATAAGCAAAAACAATTGCTTTTATATGCATTAGGATTAAATCAATTAGGAGTGCCTTTAGAAACGATAGATATTAGATGGAATTTCTTAAAATATGCCAATATCAGATATGATCATATGATAAATGTAACATATGAATGTAATTGTAAATCTAAAACAAGTTGTGTGAAGAAGGACGAGCTTATTAGTAAAATCAAAACTCAACTTAAAAAAGATTTGGTTTTAGAATATCCTAATTTAAAACCAAAAGAAATAAAATCTATGTTAGATGAGTTGATAGAGAGAAATTCTTTAAGTAGTTTACCCCAGTCCATACAAGATAAATATAAGCTTTCTGATGTTATAAAACAAGCAGAAAGGCATAAATGGATAGCTAGTATTAGAACCCAACTAAAGAAAGATATGAAAGAACATGGATATAGCAATTGTGATGCTGAAATAACATATAATGAATGTTTAATGAATAATAACTTAGATATATTACCTGATGGGATAAAAGATAATTATAAATTGGAAGATTGTTATGTTTATGGAATAGTTGATGAATATAATATAAATAAATTAATAAATCAAATGACAACTGATATAAATGACATTAATTCAAAAGGGAAAGATGAAACTAATTGGACGGAAAATAAAGTTTGCAATAATGACACATATTATTGTAATGTGTTGTGTGGTGTAAAAAAACATTGTAAATATTATTCTCAATATTTAGATAGTTTAAAAAATGAAAAATACTCAAAAGAAGACATTGATATACTAACTGAATTAGAAAATTTATAAAAATTTAAAATAATAGTTGAAAAATATAACATAATATGGTAAAATAATAGCAGAGTGATTAAGGTTGCTCTGCTATTATTTTTTATAGGAAATAGTTTGTGTATGATAGATAGATAAAAATAGATAGCAAAAAGTTAATAATTAATTCAGATAATAGGGGGATTTTTTGAAATATGAATAAAATATATAATGTGTTACATTTACATACAGATTATAGTAATGGGGTAACATCAATAGATAGTGTAACTAAATATGAATCATACATAAAAAAAGCAAAAGAAGAAAATATGACAGCTATAGCATTTACCGAACATGGCAGTGTATTTGATTGGTATAAAAAGAAAGAATGTTGCGAAGAAAATGGATTAAAATATATTCATGCTATTGAAATGTATATAACTAAGACATTAAAAGAAAAAATTAGAGATAATTATCACTGTTGTATGTATGCTTTAAACTATGATGGTTTTCTAGAATTAAATAAATTAGCTTCAAAATCATTCAATAGAAAGAATGGAAGTTATTATTATTCACCTAGAATAACAGTAGAGGATTTATTAAATACAAGTGATAATATAGCAATAACTTCTGCATGTTTGGGAGGATTTTTTGGGAAAGCAAATAAAGAGTTAGAAGATGTTATATTAAATTTTATGAAAGAAAATAAACATAGATGTTTCTTAGAAATTCAACATCATAACGTAAATAGTCAAATACGTTTAAATAAAAAGTTATATGATATGCATTTGCAAACTGGAATTAGGTTAATATGTGGAACTGATACCCATGCGCTAAATGATACCCATGCAAAAGGCAGAACGATACTTCAAAAAGCAAAAAACATTCACTTTGACAATGAAGATGGTTGGGATATAACATTTAAGACCTATGATGAGTTATTAACATTATTCAATAATCAAGATATAATGCCTGTTGCTAAAATAGAAGAATGTTTAAATAATACATTGGTTCTATCTAATATGGTTGAAGATTTTTCAATAGATAAGTCTTATAAGTACCCTAAATTATATGATGATGGTTTATCTGTTTTAAAGCAAAAAATAAATGCTGGAATATTAATTAGAGGAATTAATAAATATGAAAATTATAAATCAGAATACATACCAAGAATAAAATATGAATTAGATACGTATATACACAACGGGGCGGTAGACTTCTTATTATTAGATGAAGATATAAAATCTAATATGCGAGAAAAAGGAATATTCCCTGGATATTCAAGGGGATCTGTTTCTGGTAGTTTAATAGCTTATATAATAGGAATGACTGATGTA